>DRHN01000448.1 GCA_011049595.1 Spirochaetota bacterium
CCATATAATGGTGCAGGCGCCGCAGTCCCCTGTACCGCACCCTTCTTTTGTGCCTGTCAGGTTTAATACATCCCTCAGCACATCGAGAACAGACGAGCAAGGGTCCGCTGTAAATGATCTTTGTCTTCCATTGATCACGCAATTTATTTCTCTCTTCATAATTTGCCTCCTTTTGCCGATGCCCACGCTTCTGTAATGGCTTTTTTCACGGCAACCTGTGTGATCTTTTTACGGTACGCAGCGGATGCCCTTACGTCATCAATATATGAAGCGTCCTTTTCAGCGGCTGTCTTTGCCGCTGTTTCAGCCAGATGCGGTGAAAACGCCTTGCCTTCTAATAATTCCTGGGCGTTTTCCGCTAAAAGGACTGTTGCCCCTACAGAGCCAAGGGCGATCCTGATTTTTGCGACCTTATCGACATCCGGCGCAATAAACGCGGCAGCGCCTACTATCGCAATGTCCATCTCTTTACGCAGGGTGTGTTTTACATAACTTGCACCGTACACGCCGGAGATGGCCGGCATTTCAATTTCTATCAACACTTCAGAGGCTTTTAACTCGGTCATACCGGGTCCGCGGAAAAAATCTTTCAGCATCATTTCCCTGTCACCCTCGGGCCCCTTCATCCTGACAACTGCATCGAAGGCAACAAGCACATTTGTAAAGTTCGCACACGGGGAAGCGTTGCAGATATTTCCGCCAATCGTGGCCAGAGCAATAGTCTGAGGACCGCCCAGATGGATTCCGGCATCCACAAGAACAGGGAGCTCGTTTTTAAGCAGTTTGGATGTGCTGATGTCCTTTACAGTTGTAGTAGCTCCTATTCTGATACCCTTTTTCCCCGTGCCTTTAATGTAATTCAACGGTAATTTAAGTATATCGACAATATTCGCGGGCTGGATAACGCCCTCTCTCAGGCTGATGATCAGGTCCGTCCCTCCGGCGATTATTGCCGCGTCCTCTCCCTTTTCGTGTAAAATATTTATAGCCTCCTCAACAGTTTCCGGTTCAAATACAGCTTTAGCGAGCGGCGCCCTCATTGCCTTACCCCCTTTTGATTCATTGACTTCATTAAATTTCTCATCTCCATCGCCTCCGGGTGTCTGTTTTACTTTGCCTCAGGAGGGCCTGGCCTCCAGCGCGTCAAGGACCTTCTCGGGAGTAAGCGGCATACTGTAAATCCTTACCCCGAGAGCGTCCGCCACTGCGTTAGCAATTGCTGCTGCGGGGCACGCCATTGCCGGCTCACCGACCCCCTTGGCCCCGAAAGGGCCGTCAGGATGGGGTTGCGTCTCAACAGGCATGGACAACACCTCATCCGGGCAGTCCCCTATGGTGGGCATCTTGTAGTCGTGCATGTTGGCATTCATCACCTTGCCTTCATCGTTAATGAGCACTTCCTCGAAAAGCGCTGAACCGAGACCCTGTATCGCCCCGCCGTCCATCTGCCCTTTCACCATTTTCGGGTTGATCGCTTTCCCGACATCGTTAGCTGATACAAGCCTCACGACCCTTATGTTTCCTGTTTCCGTGTTTACCTCGACTTCGGCTATCATTGCCGCGAACATCCAGAATGCCGAAGGTTTTCGCCCTTTTCCGGTTTGCGGGTCGAGAAAGGAGCCGTCCTCGACAGTAAAGACTCCGTAACCGATGACAGGCCCTCCGTACTGGCCCCCCTCTTCGTTGAACACTCCGAGCGAAACAGCGGAAAAGGGGATTGATTTGCCGGGCTCGCTGATGGAATATATTTTTCCGTCTTTCGTGGCAAGGTCCGACTCGGGAATGTGAAGGACCATCGACCCGTAGTGAAGGATCTTTTTTCGCAGATCCAGGCCCGCCCTGATGGTGGAATTACCATTGAAAAATGTTTTGCTGCTCGCTGCTGTCTGCCACCCGTAACCGCTGTAGTCAGTGTGTATGGGAACCACTGTTATTTTATCGATACCGATCCCCAATACATCGGCCAGTATCTGGGCCATAATAGTGTCGGACCCCTGGCCGATATCGACCGCGCTTGTTTCAAGGGTTATCGTACCGTCTTCATTCAGTTTTACGATATCCGCCGTCGGAACGGTGTGAACGGTAAATTTATGCATGACAGCTATGCCGCGGCCCCTCTTTATCACACAATTTCCACTTTTTTCAGGTTCAGGGCCCGCTTTTTCGTTAACCAGGTTGATGCAGTCTTTCAGGGCGCATGACCTGAGCCTCTGGCCGGTCACGTTTGTCATGCCTCTTTCAAAGGCGTTTTTAAGCCTGAACTCAACAGGGTCCAGCCCGAGCTTTTTGGCCACGATGTCCATGTCCTGCTCATAACAGAAAGTCGTCTCCGAGCACCCGAACCCCCTGTAGGCCGTGGCAACAAGCTTATTTGTGTAAACGGCGTAGGAATCGACCCAGACGTTAGGTATGTCATAAGGCCCTGCGGACATGAAGCCCGCGCTTCTGGCCACCGAAACTTCATAATCAGCGTACGCCCCTGCGTCCCAGTAGAGTGTCACCTTACGCGCGATGATTTTACCATTCTTTTTTGCGCCGGTTTTGTAATACCCGATCAGGGACTGCCGGGTGTAAACGGTCTCCCACTCCTCTCTCCTGGAAAGCGCCATTTTAACAGGCCTGTATTCACATCTCTGCGCTATTGCGGCCGCCCTTATTTCAATATTGCCGGATATTTTGCCCCCGAAACCGCCCCCTACTGCAGTGTGCAGCACAGTTATCCTGTTCAGTGGTATACCAAGCGCGGATGAGAGCATTTCCCGGAGCAGGAACGGCCCCTGGGTGCAGGATTGCACAAAAAGATGACCGTCGGGGTCGTACTGGCACACGCACGCGTGGGTCTCGATATTACCGTGATAGATCGGGGGGACGGTGATCCTGCTTTCGACCACAAGATCCGATTCTTCGAAACCCTTTTCTATATCACCCTTCCTGACTTTCATGTGATTGGGTACGTTAGTGCTCTTCTTGTAATTAAAAAACCCCGCGTACGCTTTATACGTGTGCATGTCCGGGTGGAGAATGATCTTTTCCGATTTAAAAGCAACTTCCGGGTTTAAAATATGAGGTAGGATTTCGTATTTAATCGCGACCAGCCTGGCTGCTTTTTCGGCGATCTCCTGGGTTTCGGCCGCAACAGCCGCGATCGGGTCCCCCACGTATCTTGGATGAGACGTAAAGGCAACCTGATCGTGCACATAGGTACCGAAATGAAGCCCGGGAAAATCCTTGTATGTGACGATCGATACTACACCTCTTACTTTCAACGCCTCGCTTTTATCTATGTCTTTCACAATAGCGTGAGCATACTCACTGCGGACCATGACCGCGTACAACATGCCGGGAAGGTTGATATCCGCAGCGTACCGGGTTGCGCCTGTGACTTTGTTGACAGACCTGATGTCCGTTACATCCTCGCCGACAAACTTTTTATCGCTCACAATAAACACCCCCCTTTTGCATAAAAATCTTTGAAACTAACAGTTTACTTTGCCATCAATTATCACCCTTCTACCTGTCTTATACGCATTCTGAAATCGCTTTCCGCGTAGAGCCCAGTTTTTGTGAAATTTCAGCGGCAGCTTTTATAACCAGTTGTCCATATTCATCTATCTGTTCATCACTTTTCACCCTGCTTTTCAAGGCGGCAATGGCGCAGGACGCTATGACCCTGTTGTGAATATCGAAGATCGGCGCAGCAGCGACCACAATATCGGTGTCGTACTCCTCCTTACTCACGCCGTACCCCCGCTCTCTTGTGGCCCTAAGCACTTCACGGAACTTGTCTTTATCGATGATCGTGTTTTCCGTGTATTTTTTCCAACTGATTCTCGATATTATGCTTTCCTGTTCTTCGGGCGGAAGAAATGCCAGTATCGCCTTGCCGGAACCGGTGCAGTGTGCAGGGACCGTTTTACCCACTGTAATATTTATGTGGGCGTCATAGTAACTGAGCTCCCAGTCAGCAATAATGATGTTGAGCCCCCTTAAAATCGCAAGAAAAGTAGATTCACCTGCCTCGTCTCTAAGGCTTAACAGGTAGGGGCGGCACACATTCAAAAAACTCAGCTTCCTGAGCACAGACCCGGTCATTTCAAGAATTTTTGTTGAAACTTTATATCGTTTGGTGGCAGGGTCCTTTTCCAGAAAACCCCATTTCTGGTACGCCTGAAGTATCCTGTAGATAGTAGACCTGTTCAACCCCGATATTTCTTCGAGCTCTTTCAATGTCAGCTCGTCCTTTTCAAAAAATTGTGAAAGGATAAACAAAGCCTTGTCCAGCACTTTAACGCCGTTTGTTCCCATTTTATGAAGCCCCCGGAAAGATCTCTGCCTTATAAAAAAATTATTTGCAAGGGACCGACAACTCTGCCTGATTGTGAAAAAATGTAAAATCCGAATAAAACAGAACCATTATTTCACATTGTAAACAATGTATTCATAATATGAACAAATATTCTGTTATTCTACCTGTATTATTTATTTTGTCAAGTTTTTTTTAAAAAAATGATTTTTATCAGGATGTTTTGGAATGAAATTAAAATCTTAAAGTATTTTTTACCGTGGTGGGCGGGGCCAGGGCCGCAACGATCGAACCATCAGAACTGCCGGACAGGAAGGACCCGACAATAGAAAACAACATCCAAGAAAACGTTGATTTCTTTACCCTGAATGCACTTTTATCGAAGTGACCGTGAAAGTTGATTTTGATATTACTATGACCTTAATTGCTAATACACTTTACAAGGTTTTGGCAAGTAATTTTAAGCTCTTCAGCAAAGCAAAACCGAAAACTGTTTATAGAAGTTTTGTTGAAGGCAGGGCTAAAATTGTAATCACTCCTAAGATAGTAAAGGTGACATATGGAAAAAAATCCTTCAATCCGGCAATCATGAATTTTGTAAAATCTTTACCAACTTTAAATGTACCCTGGACGGATAATAGGCTTCTTGAATATTCTTTCGAATAAAAATAGTATTTTTCCGGGTTCGTGATAATCCCTGATACTCAAATTATCTCAATCCCCCACTGCAATCGCCGTATACGCAGCTTTGGTCGGGTCTCCATAGAAGTCGATCAGCAGCTTCTCGATCAGCTCAGCAGGCAAATCAGCGAAGTCACGTTTATTCTCGCTTGGTAAGATAACCCGCCTGGCTCCTGAATCCATGGCAATGCGCAGCTTGTCCCCAAGGCCCACAACAGGCGAAAGCACACCATGAAGACTCATGTTGCTAGCACAACCAGCCCTCCAACCAGAGGGCGACCCATCAAGGCGGAAACAAGCCCAACAAAGAAGACTACGCCTAAATCTTCAGCATCTTTGGCCTGCATCAAGCTTATCACCTGGATGTTGGTGTCATAGGAGCTGATGTCCCGGTCGATTCCCATTTTGAGGGCATTGGCCTTCAGATAGTCGTAAGACATACGGGCGCTTTCTTTGATACCTTTTCCCGAAGTCCCGACCACGTTAAAGCGGTGACCTCCCATACGCTTGAGCTGCTCCTTAACCCTGCGTCGAAGCTCCAGGGCTAACGTCAGGTACTCCTGCATTTCCTCCCTGGAACAGACACCGTCCGGGTGGATCAACTTGATCAGGCCCGAAGTCGTCTTGGCATCGGCTGAAACCGTTCCCTTTTCATCGCCTCGGGAGAATGAGCCTTGTTCCATGTAACCCTTGTACATCTGCTTGTCTTACTCTTGCTTGAAATTAGGACCGGCCACTTCGTCGAAAGCCACCAGGTCGTACTTGGTAACAAGACCCGGCTTGTCGCGCCTGCTCTTCCAACCGAACAGGTCGGGAACGCTTCCCTGTCCTCCTGATAAGAGGATTACAAAGGGAGAGATCTCCCTGTACACGTAGGACTTGCCGGTGCCGCGGGGGCCGAGTTCAATTAGGTTGTAATTCTTCTCCACCATGGGGATCAGGCGAAGCAAGTAGAGAAGCTTGAGGCGCTGGGTGAAATCCGGATGAGTGGGCTCGTAACCCATGGTTCGTATCAGTACATCGATCCACTGGTCGCGGGTGAACAACTTCCTTCCACCAATGTACTCTTCAAAATCGACCCGCGCTATCTGGATGGGGGCAAGACGGTGGATGGCAAAGGGCCGGATAGCTCCTCCCTCATCCAGAGAATCGTTGTAAATCATTTCGACATTGGCCCAAATACCGCCGGTGAGAAGGCGCTCTTGTTTATAGACGGTATCGTGATCGATGTGGACATTCGAGAGCCCGGCAGAAGCAAGCCTGGCCCAGAACTTCCCTCCCTGAACCCGTTCATCCAGCCTTGCCGTGACCAGATCGATCAGCTTGAGGGAACCCGTTTTCTGAAGGCGGGCCTTGATAAGCTCGGTCTGATCTCCTCGAACGATCCGCTCGGTGATGGCACTTTTCACCATCTCCAGACCGATAATGATCTCAAATTCATTGGTGGTTGAACAGTATTTCCCTAATAGATACTCCAGCACATATACGGGAATGCTGAACCCTATTTTAAGCTTCTTTACTAAATCCTTACGCACTACCCTTCCGGAGAAGGCCTGGGAAAGTTTCTCGTCAAGCTCGTCCAGCATAAGCTTTTCAACCTTCAAGCCTTCCACTTGATCCTCACTGCCGCTACTCTCTTTCGTTTTCTTTTTACCTTCCGCATCCGGATTTTTACTCACCTCGATGAAAATAGCCTTGTGGTGCCTGGAAGCGATCTCCTCGGTCGGTTTGTGACCGCAAACCTGGGCCAGGCGTTTTATGGTGTCCAGGGCTCTCAGTGCATCCTCATTCGGAATGTCTTCTGCTTCTTGATGGGAGATTTTATTGCGGATATTCAGTGCCTCAAAGAAGAAGTTTTTAGCATCACAGCCGAGATCTGCATAATACTTATTCCAGTTCCAGGTAATGATTTTGATGAGCGAAGCCATATCCAGAATATCAAGAGAAGGTTTGGCGCCATCTTTGATCCTCTTTTTATAGATGGGGAGAAAAGCGTGGTTGATCGCCGGCTCAACTATTTGCTTCCAGGTCGCTTCCCGGAAACTTAAATTTCAGTGAAGTATATGATTTCAGGTTCCTTCCTATAACAGCCCGGCGAGAATCCCATAGAATCTCACCCTCCGGTTTAGGCTCGACCTCATCCATGGTGGGCCCCCAGTGAAAAAAACCATGGTCGGTAACCACGACAATCGTGGAATACCCTCCTTCACGAAGCAAGCGGATCGTCTTGTAGTAGCGTTCAAGCTGGAAGTCTCCACCCTTGATCTGAAGCTGCCCGCTGTGGCCCTCCGTATCAAACTCGGAGCCGAATATGAAGAGCAGCTTCCCCCTTTCTTTGGATTTCACAAAATCCGCACTTGAAGCATCCAATATTTCACTAACCGTCAAGAAAGCTGTATCCTTCAATTTGTAATGGTTCTTGAGCCACCGGCGCCGGTCAGAGGCCACGGCGAGGTTTCCTTTAAAACCTTTCACAGTTATCGAAAATTCGGGTTTGGTGGAAGCTGAGACCTTTATCTTTATTTCATCTTGAAGACCCGGCAGGCAGAGAGCCATCCCTATGGGCGTGATGGAAGGAAGAGGGGATCGGGCAGCATGGCCCTTACCGCCAATAAAGCGTCGGGAAGCCCGGGATCTTCGGATAATATCCTTTCTCCGGTGTGATCGACTTTCCAGCCTTTAGAAATGTACCAGGAGACGGCGTCTTTTAATGCTGTCCATGACCTCTGAACTCCGCTAGCCTGCCGGATCAGACTGGCGCTTTCGGCCAGGAGGATTATCAGGATAAAGCTCTGCTGCTTCGGTCACCAGAATGCAGGCAAGCGCGTTGATCCGCCATTTTTCCAATTCAGATTCTCCTGGTTCCGGAAGTCCGAAGTCCTCCACCGCCCTGCGTTTGAAAACAGAAAACTGTTCTTTCCCCATAAAGGTTTGAATCTCTCGATGCGGGGAGCACAAAACGTTCAGGAAACGTTCGTCATCAATCAGGGTTTCCTTTATCTTAACCAGGTTCAGCTCTTTCCATCCCGATTTCGGCCGATCAAGCCATTCCTTAACATGTGATTTCAGTAAAACCCTGAACTGATTGATATCCTCAGAAGAAATTTGCAGCCCATACTCAACCAGGGCTTCGGGTATGCTAAAGCTGATGATTTTTTCAGCATCACAGGCGAAAACTTTAGAATAGGACAGGTCATCCTGATTTTTGGGAATCCATATTACCCCTGGTTTTCTCGATGAGTTAAAGAAACGCTCTCTGAGCTTCAGCTCATGTTCTTCCTCAGCCCACAGCTCAAAAGCTCCGCCGGCAGACAGGATGAGAAGGATGTCCCGCCATTCCCTATCCGGATCACACCAGATAATAAATGGGGGCGGATCATTAGGTTTATTGAGTACCGAATCTATCTCAGATATTAACCAGTCCCTTAAACTATCCATAGCAACTCAGTATAGAAATATAAAGCTTTTAACATCTAATTCAGTATTATACAGACCTCTGTCAAAACACTGAAAAATGATAGGATCTATTGGTTTAAAATGATTCATTAAATGTTCATTTATTGTTATTTCTTTACATAATATAGATTTATGCTGATTCATTTTTTGATTCATTTATTTGTTGAGCTTTACGACTCCAAATTACCAGGAGCAACTCCTGACCTAATAATTTATATTCAGGCTTCCTGCCCGAAAGCGCTTCACTCTCACGGATAATGCGCCGCACTCCTTCACCGCGGGATTCGAGATAAGATTGATTTGTCTTTTTACTTTTCATCCGTGAAAGAAAAGACACCAGTAATTGATTTCTCGTAAACACGCGGAAAGGCATATTCTCAAGGGTTACCGTGTTGGGAAGATCACCTGGACTGTAAAGCTCAAGTCTATCGGCAAACAAAAACAATCTTATTTTCGAACCGGAGATGGAATAGTCCCTATGAGCCACTGCATTAACAAGCGCTTCAAACACGGCGCCAAGGTTGAACTGCGTCTGGTCAATTCGGCCAACAGGCTTTTTTGCAGCTCTTATCATGAATCGTTTAATGAATAAGAGTGTGTCATCAATCTGCTCGGATGCGGTACCTTTAATCTGTTGACTATGTATGAGATCGTTTGAATCAAGCTCAAAGCCCCTGTATACGGCTGCTTCTATAAATGCCGAAGAAAGGTATTCCTGTACAGTTGGGCTGAACGCGAGCAATCCTGCAACAGTCGGTCGATCGATGCCCTTTTCGTCTCTGGTAGTGATACGAGTATTTAAAAGCAACCCTTTAAAGGGAATGGTAACTGTCTCGCCGAAAAATCGTTTTATCTTTTCAGAATCCAGATCTTTTTTTACAGCATTATACACAGGCTGCTCATCAAATACAAAACTTCTGCCGCGCTGCTGGGAAAGCCGCAATAATTCCGGTTGTGTTAAATTACGCTTCGAGGAGCCGACACGGATTAACCAACGTCCGGAAGTAGTTCTGTGAACATAAATGCTCTTACTAACTTCTACAAGCATTATCGTTAAAGTTTCACCTCGCGTATTCGGTAAGCGTAATTTTCGTATTACAGGAACTATCGGTGGATCGCAGTTGTTGGAAGCGATGTTTACAATCCACATTTCAACGACTCCTAAATGATCCTTAGGAATGCCTTTTACAATACCTTGATCATCAACGCCTAAAAACAAGGTCCCGCCTTCAGCATTGGCAAAGGCAACCATTTCCTCAGCGAAACTTTCCGGGTTTGGAGAAATAACTGATCGCTTTCCCAGTCGTATCTCTTTGAACTCCGTTACACTGTCTTCGCCCGCATCAAGCTGCTCACGGATTGATTCAATGCTATTGTACATATTGCCTTTCCTAATAGCCGTATCGTTCACTACGTAATCTGAAAGCCTCTTCGCTTCCTTCCATAATTAAGCTTACTATATCCTTTACATCCGGATTATCAATACTTCCTTTGAACAGTATCTTTCCCAACCCGTCTTCCACCCCAAGAGCGACGATGAGCTCTGAATCGCCGTTTACCGGAATGTTAGCATTGTGTGAGGAAATAATTATTTGTCTTGAGAACTTTCGCTTCCGCAGCATATCAACAACTACATCATATATATATTGATTATCGAGATCTTCTTCCGGCTGGTCGATAATGAGGGGTTGATCTCCGGAAGAAAGAATTAAACTCAGGATCGCCGTGCTTTGTTGTCCAAGCGATCCGTGTATTATCGGTTTAAACCTTCCGTCCACACCGCGAATCTTGGATTCAACTTTATCTTCTGGCAAAAAAAGCTCCATCTCATCCAAACGAACTCTTTCTCTTCGCTGCAGGGCTCTAAAAAAATGCCCGGAAAGCTCCTTTAATCCACAATCTTTCAAGATTTTTGCCACTGCACTTGATTTCTCTGAAAAATTGGAATCTCTTATACTTCTTGCTATATCCATACGCAGTGTGGAGACAAGCATATCCATTCTTTCCGGAATTCGCTGTTCTTCCAAAAAAACATAATCAGCGAGCGTTTGCCAATCTTCGTCTCTTAACCCGGTACCGCTGAACCACTCTTCTTTTCGCATTATTAAATCCCTACAGTCTCCGAACTCTTTCACTTCGATACGAATATCGGCATCGCTGGTTTCGAGTTTTTCAGCCCGCCCTTTGCGCCAGGCTTGTCTCAGCTTATGAAGTTCTATTAACTCGTTACGATACTCCTGGATCTCCTCATTTACTCCTTCTATATCTTTATCTATTCTTTTTAATTCCCTGATTTCTTTTTTGAGAAGTTCTCTCTGTTGAAGTAGTTTTTCGTGCTGATTTATATCAATGCCTTTTTCTTCAAAAAGCTTCTTAAGCTTTTCGTGCTCTAATCGTACGCTTTTATATTCAGGCAGCCATAACTGTTTTTTATCTTTCCTGATTTCATCTTTCACTTGCCCCATTCTTTTTGTAATGCGTAAAATATCATTCAAAGAATCCTGAATGACCCCATTAACTTTGGTAAAAACCTCATCAATCCATGGAAGCGAAACTCTATTTTCAGGGGGTGAAGGAAGTCTATCTTGTAATGATTCTATTACTTCTGCATTCTCTTTTATATTCTTAACAAAATCGTCTGCATAGATAGAGATCTCTTCCAGCCAGGCCTCTTCTGCTTTAAAAACTGTGAATTTATTGAAAACTTCCTGTTTACCCTTTTCTTCAATATAGCTTATTTGATCATCCTTTTTCTGAAGCTCTGTGATCAGGGCAGGAAGCCTTTCCTTTCTCTCATTCATTTCTTTCCGGCTCAACTGAAACCTTTCAATTTTTTCTTCTAACTCCCGCTTTTTCTTACGGAAATCTTGAAGTTTTTCCAGGCCCACCAGTGCATCTAGCTCTCTTCGCTGGGCATTAGGATACTTTGCTATATATGAAATTTGCTTTTGAGAAATGATTCTTGGAGCCAGCAAGGTGCGGACATCCAAAGGAACAACCTTTTCCTGAGAGGTGTCTGAGATATCACAAACTTCTGTATCATTCTCTGTTTTACTTACTCTGTAAACCTTGTTTAAGGAGGCAATTTCAGCTTCTATCTGATGATCCGGGAGAAGTGTACCGTTGGTCTGGCCTCCATCTCTTTCAGTCTTTGTTTGTAGAAGTTTTTCTACATTTCTGCTTATTTCCGGATCTTCCAGGTCGCTGAAATCGCTCTTGTGTGTTCTTTCAAGTGCATAACGAATATATTCTATGATAGTGGATTTTCCTGTACCTCTACCTCCGATAATTGTATTCAAACTGGGATTGAATGGTATCTCAATATCATAAAATAGGTCAGTGTTTTTAATAGTAACTTTTCTTATGAAAGGATAGGATCTGCCGGGAAGTCCATCCTTCATGTTTCTCAGACGTGATTCCGGGTCAAGCAGTGCCAACCGTATCCCCTCAATGTCCAGGTTTTCCGTCTTCAACCAGGTATATCGGGAGCCGATGTGCTCAAAAGAAGACGGATCGCTTCCTTGAATGAACGGCCAATACTTTCGTTTCTTAATCTTATTCTGAGTAGGTTCTGGCAATTTCTCCAGTGTTTTCCCATAGTAAAATACAGCTGCCCAACTCCACAAGAGAGATTCTAAGCCTGGAATACCCCTCTCATTACCGCAAGTTTGAAAGCCGGCCCACATTTTGTGACTAAAAATATGCTCTCTCAGCGTTCCCTTTAACTGCTCTTCCCATATTGGCGGTACTTCACTTCTTGTCTCGCTTTCAATACCGCTGTCTCTATTTATATGCGCAGGGATGGCCAAAAACGGATGATTGGCATTTTCAAAATAATCCTCAGTAATCCTCGCAACTTCAATAAGGGATTTACAACATGAATGAGGTTTTCCGTTTTTGTCAAATCTGGGACTGCCCTCCCAAAGCGTTCCCAGATATTCGTTAATACATTGAATTGTTGTGTTGGATTCTGTAATCAGTAAAATATGCATGGGACGCTCCGCTCCGGCGGTCAACTCAACGCCGGGTAATACTTTTAGAAAATAGTCATTAGCATTACTCCATTCTTCAAGATACCGATGGAAAGCCTGGTATCCGTCGATTGTGTTATGATCTGTTATTGCAATAAGATCCAACTTAGCAGCCTTACAGGAATCGAAAAAACAAAATGCAATTTCTCTGATTTTTTTTGAAATCCCCTTTTTTTGAGATTCAACTGCGCCTTTTATATCGACTCCAAATTTTTTCGTTGAATCAAAAGGAGTATGAACATGGAGATCACAACGAAACCAGCGAGCACCGCAATATTCATTACTTATCGCTTTCATATATTTAATATTCCCTCTATTAATCGAATAATTCAAGGTCATATACTAAGCTAATCCCACCAGCCCGGTTTGGCCAGCTTACCCTCCCGGCACCACCGCCTCTCATCTGCCCTCCATTCTGCACGATTCTCTATAGCTTTCTCAACATCTTTTTGAGACAATACATTTACCGCCAATAAGCCTGCACGCTGGAGAAGTGCGATATTTACCCTTACACCGTCGTTTATATCCGGAAAGTAAGCTTTCTCTTGATTATAGAAGGAGTCAGTGTCCCCGGGTGGAGGCTTTTGGCCATCCAAAGAAATCCATTTATCAAGCGGTTGCCCCGCGATTGTTTTACGAAGTTTTTCCGTATTAAAACCATTGTGTGTAAGCCCTTCCAATTCCTCATCAAAAGACTTTAACTCTTCTATCCAGTTCTCTAACTGATATTTTCTACCTACGACATCATTACTCTCGGAATCAGATCCCTGCAATGTTCTTAACTCCGTTTCATAGCAGATCATAAGTGGTCTGGCATATTGGCTGCGAATTTTATGGATAAGATCAGCATCGAGCTTGTGATAGTAAATAAGGGAGGAGAAAGCCGGGCTTTTCTTTTGACCTTTGAGCCATTTGCTTAAGGGTTTACTCTGTATCTGCCAGGCGATAGGTCTCTTTCTAAACTGAGAGATATGTCGCTTGAAAAAATCTCCACTCAACCAGGCGTCCAACGACTTCCCCAATACTTCTGCAAATTTTCGTTCGCTCTGGGTAACTGTTTCAGCATGAAACTCATGAACGATTCTTTCGCGTATCCGTTCAAAAAGTGTTTTTTCGACGCAACCTTCGGTTAAGGGGATAATCCCGTCCTGATCCGCCCATTCGGGAACAGGCTCTCCTCGCTCTATCTGGACCGGCCAGCGGTGTCCGAGCAGCTGAAGCACCATAACGGTGAATCTATCCTCCAGGATCCGCTTTTCCTCAGACAGACACCGCCATCCATTTTCCTCGATACCTTCCTTTAAAAGCCAGTAGATAGAAATGGGATGGATATTCATTTTCTGGGATAGCTTTTCGAGAAAGGTCTCAGTTGGGATAGGAATTCTTGCTCCTGCGGACGCTTCCTCTCCGCCGCCTTCGCGGGAATCTCCCAATTCTGTCCACTCGCCTTCTTCTTTAGCACCCGAGCCTGCTTTGTAGAGCGACCGAAGTTTGTTCTTTACATGCGTCAGTTCCGCTTCAGGGTAAGCTCGCCGCTCACAACCGGCCAGTAAAGCGACAATCTCATCGGGAAGTTGCGCTAGATCATCCGGTAATGAAGGAATCGCCTCGTAGCCCTGGATAAGTGGATACCAGCCTGCAGGAGTTCCTGTTTCATCCAGGACTGCGGCGATGTCTTTCTCACTAAGGCCGTATTTGTCGAAAATCAGTGATTCAGAAATTCCCTCTATGGTGTGGAGTATGGATGATACCATTAGTAAATAATGTTCATACGAGTTCGAGAAAAGAAACATCGGAACAGCTAAACGCTCGGTAAGATCATGAGCTGCCAAATATTTTTTTAATAACACACAAAGATTTTCGAGTTTTTTACCCTTTAATTGCCTAAACGGCATAAAGGAAATATGGCCAGCTTCAAAAGAGATATTCGCTGAATAAGCTCTAAGAGCGTAAGTATTTAAACGAGAGTTGGTTAGTAAGCCTAGATTAGCCTCATCTTGTTCTTTACCGAAAATTGTTATTGATTTATGTCCGAATATCTGTTTGTTTTTAATTAATCTTGTTGATAATGATCCACACGCAATTACACTATAAGTCCATCCTTCTTTAAAGAAATACTTTTTTTCGGTTTCTTTTAGCATCCATACATTCGAATATGGTCGACTATGTATAGGATCAATCCTAGCTTTAACTCTAGCTCCATTATGTTCCCAGTCCACCATCCACCAGTGGTGGCCGAACCACTTGCCGTAGCCTCCGCCTTTCTCAAAGGGAACCCAGCGTCGCTCGCGCACAGGTTGGCCGTGCTTCTCCGGAGGAACCTCCCATACGAAACGTACGAAACGGGGATCATTCGCAGTGGCCAGACCCTGCACCACAGCCGCCACATCGCCGAGCGTTTTACCCGAAAGCAGCTCGAAAAACCGAGGCCGCAGCCAGTAGCATAGCGGTGATTGGGGAATGTTTAAAAAATCCGTCTGAAAAGGCCTGCTTATTACAGAGCTTGCCATCATCTCACCTAAAAGGAATTATATCAAAGTCTATCTCTTTTACTTGCACAACATGGTCACTAACACGATAAGGAAACCCGTTCCCAACAAACATCACCGCACCGGGAGCAGAGGGTACCTGAAAGATCAGAATTTCTATTCTGTTAATGAAGATCCGTTGCACCACGCAGCGGACCGACGGGCGCAGCCGTCGTTCCGGCACCGCAAACAGCTTATCAAGAACCTCGTCCGGATATCCGTGTCCGGAAGGATTGCCATCGTCCTCAACACCCAGCAGGAGCGTGCCTCCATCAGCGTTGGCAAACGCGGCAACGCTTTCAGCCACAAAGTCGCGTGCTTTCCGCCGCTCGAGGGGTCTTGGTGGATCGCGGGACTGATCCCAAAGAGATTTAAATTCCAGGAACTGGCTCTCTTCGCGATCCAGAAGCGCTCGCAGCTCGCTTTCGGTAAAAAGGGCTCTCACCGCAGGCTTCAAGACTTTATTCCTCCGGGAAGATCAATTCTTTCCACTGTAACTCCAGGAACTGACGTTCCAATCTATCAGATGTGAATGATCCGAAAAACGCTTCTGTCTGCCCTCCATAGCTTATCCTCTGTTTTTGCTAATCATTTGTCAATCGTCTCTCGACGAAGTATCGATCGGGAATCAGCGGCGAAACCTTTGTTTTAAATCGATTGAGATTCCTGTAGGGCACAACGCCGCAGTACTGAAGCACGCCCACAACTAGGGCTTCACCTACCTGTAAGTATTGAGCGCACTGTTTCACCCGCACCACCGAAATATACTGTTTGAACGGTGCACAGTAATCTATAATCTCTTTAGCTTTAATCATTTTTAAGGCAAACGCATCCGCCTGCTCTTCTTTGCGTCCGAAGCGTTTCTGATCCATGCGGTCCAGGTATTCACCTTTGCCGTCCGAAAGGTGAAGCAGCACGTGCGCTATTTCATGGGCCAGGGTAAACCAGAAATTGTCCAGCCGGTCGTGCCTGGCAGTATAAACAACGATGGGCCTTCCCTCATGCACAAATGCTCCACCATCCAGATAAGTCTTTTGCAGGTGACTCAGGATGTAAAACGTCAATCCCGCGTGCTCGAGCTCTTTTAAGAATATTGTGATTCCGTCCGCTTCCCTGGTGTACTGAATAAACTTATCTGCCAGTTTATTAAGCCTTGATTTGCTATATGCTCCGGTTTTAAAGAAACCGGCGCTCTGTTTTGCCATCTGAAGCCAGGTCAAAGCATAGTACTTTTCATACAATTCAAAAGCACCGGACTTTTTGAAACAGGCAGCCGGCTTGTTCATGAATGAGAAATCTAAATCATTGATCTGCCAGAAATCTTTTACCTGTTCTATAAGTCCATCAGGCTTTGAATAGTTTTTTAACCACCCCTTGTTAATCATCTCCCTGACAGGCATGTAACGATATATCCGGGCCAGCATCTGGGTTTCCCTTCCTTTGAGGCTCTCTTCCTGGTCACGTAAACGATATGCCGTATCCAGGTTCATCCAGAATTGGGGCGATTGTCCAAAGGCCTTACCTAAAAGCCGGGCCGTTTCAAAGGTGATCGAGGTCTTATTTTTTATAATCTCATTGACCGCTTTTGCGGACATACCCACAATTTTAGATAGGTCCTCCTGGGTCCAATTGAGGGCTTCCAGGTCCTCCTTGATCACCTCTCCCGGACCTATATTGATAAAGGGCTTAATCTCTTTAGCCATGTTTGAGTATCTCTACGACAATCACAAAACGCCGGATTAATTTTTCAGGGATTCTGTATTTACGGCATTTGCCGGTTTCAAATAGCTTTACTAGATCCCTGTTTTCAAAATTGACTTGCAAACATTACCTCATAAGTTATATTATTGTATCGTTTTTTAAAAAAGTCAATCCATTTTTACCTGATAGGTTAAAATATTAGTACATGTTTTAATCTCCAGCCTTAATAGACTCACGCAGCAGCCTGTCCTTCTCCTGGGGGCTCTTCGGGCCGATCAGTCGGAAAACGGTCAGCCGGTGTTCAGTAGACGGCACAGCCTTTGCCAGCGTAAAGAGGACGATATTGACCACCTCGCCGCTGATCTCCGCAAATGCCCCGGGTCCCAGATGCGCCAGGGTCTCAATCGTAGTATCCCGCAGCAAGCCCTTGAAGGAGCCGGTTCCGAGGTCCTTAAGCTTGTCCTCATCAACAGCCCGCATCTCAACGTAGGAGCGCAGGAACATCCAGGACTGCTGGGTGACCATAGCCAGCTTGCCTGAAGGTGCTGTCATCTCGAGGCAGCGCAGTATGAAGGCGGCATACAGATCACGTTTTCCGGGACTGTAACGGTTCTCCACATACCTTTTCAGCTCGGGTCCCATATTCTTGCTGACCATGTAGGGCGGATTGGTTGCCACTACGTCGTACCTTCGGGATAAAAGGTTGAAAAGCGAGATCCCTTTGGCGGCTTCCCGTCCAAAGAAGGCTTGAAGAGGGTCGGCGCTCTTCGCTTCGGAGTCGAAATGGGAGCGAAGTCTATCGATAACCGTTGTCTGCCACTTCTCAAATGATTCCATTTCCAGTGGCAGCTCACCCTGAAAATCCGTCCTCATCTCTGCAAAAAGCGTTTGCTGTCTGCCTGACTTCTGCCAGCTCTCTGACTTCCTTTTAATCGCTTTAAGCTCCTTTTCGATCGGCTCTTCGATTTGTGCCAGGGTACCGATTTCCTGTACATTCCTCAGGCCGTCAAACACCTCCTCGATTGCTCCGGCTAAAGGTCTGTCCCCAGGGTATCGGTTCAGGAACTGTTTCAGATGGTCCCTACTTTCCGGAAGATGAATGTTGGCAGCGATTATATTTTCTTGGAATTGTTGTAGTGAAGTTCCCAGTAGCCCCGGGGCTTTCTCCTTAGCCCGCATCAGCAGGACGGCCCTGGTGATCTGCACTGCCCGCTCGTCGATATCCGCTCCGAAGAGGTTATGGTTGAGAATGGAGGCGGCAATCTCATCCGGGCTGGTAAGCTCACCTTCCTCGAGGTACATTTCATATAAAAGATCGAAGGCTTCAACCAGGAAGTGACCGGATCCACAGGCGGGATCGAAAAAGGTGATCTCTTTTAAAGGACGCTTTTTACATGCGGCACGGTCTGCAAAGCTCACATAATAGTCCCAGCCTGATAACAGTTTGGATTCCGTGTGCATGCCCATCCATAGAGCACCCAGGGAATTTTGCACCAGGAACTTCACCATATATGGTTCGGTATAGAGCTGGGTGACAGAAATGATGTCATTTCCTGCAATCTTGAACCCTTTTATGGCTCTGAGACGTTCGAAAACCCGGTCCTTCTCCTCCGTATTCCAGAACTGGTAGGTCCATCCAAGGGCATAGGGCGCTTCAAAGATTTCGTCCGCTGCTGGATCCTGGTTCTTGCCGGATGCTGTTCCGGATAATAGAGCGATACATCGTTTTATGGCCGGTACCGAAGGTCTTAAGCAAACGGCCGGAGAATAAGTGTCGAAAACAAAGGGAAGCTCCTTTGCTCGCTCAGTAAAGACAGAAAAAAGTACCGCAAACAGACCGTCGTCTTCCCCTGCACAGGCTTCCGGGTTTTTCCGTGCAAAACGGTGGTGAACGAGGGAGCGGTTTCCGTATACCTCTTTTTGCAAGATCACCTCGTCGATAATGCTTCTGGCCTCCATGCAGCGGAGCGTAAAAAGCCGATTTACCCAGCTGTAGGCGGATTCACGAATAAACTCGGCCATTGCCTCGGGCCGGTTGACGCCCGTCTCTTCACGATGGCTTATGTAGACGTCGATAACCTCCCTGGCTTTTCTATCGGGATCGCTCAGGTGAGGAAGCTCTTCAACAGGCTTCGGCGCTTTGTCCCGCCACACGCCGATCTGGTTGAGACGCTGTTCAATGGTGTCAAGAAGCTCGTTTAATGTATCGATGGGAAGTGCACTCCGGTCAATATCTTCAGGAATGGCAGCAAACGCAGCCTGAATGGTATTACTAGCACCTTCCCTGCATTCAATCTGAAGCTTTTCCAGCTCTACTGCAGCCGATGCTTTGAGTGCCTCAATATCTCTCCAGACCTGCGCATCCAAAAGGGTTTTTCCCTCCAGCGCATCCTTAAAAGCAATCAGGAATTTTAAGGATACACCCTTTTGGG
This sequence comes from Spirochaetota bacterium, assembly GCA_011049595.1. Taxonomy (GTDB): domain Bacteria; phylum Spirochaetota; class B62-G9; order B62-G9; family DRHN01; genus DRHN01. Next base: position 19,133 of record DRHN01000448.1, read on the forward strand.
G
>DRHN01000449.1 GCA_011049595.1 Spirochaetota bacterium
CCGTACACACCGCCGTGCAGCACAATAAGGTTCGCCCCTGACATAGCAGCCGCAAGAGTGGACAGGGCCCTCTCATATCCGGACTGAATATCTACCGTTTTGGAGCTGCACATGCTGGGACAATTAGCGAACGTGGGGATATCATACCCTCGCATCACCTGGTTAAAAGCCGCTGTGTGCAGGGAGGACCCCAGATCACCGAATAACGGGTGTCCCGTGCGCATGTCAAGGGGCATAGTGTAGTCCCCTGCCACGATCCCTGTCCCTGGCCTCATAAGCTGTATCAAAGCCACCCCTGCCAGGGTTTCGGCGAGCGTGGTTACGAGCGACCCGGCGATAGTTGCCGGCCCGGTGCCTCCCATCATATCACTGCTTACCAGGTTGAATGGAAAGCCCGCTTCGGTGTGCCTGACGGCCGATTCGACAGATTCCCTGTCATAGGTCAGAGGCGCCGATGACCCGAGAAATGCAAGCATATCAACGCCTACGGTTTTAGCGATTTTTATGTGAAATATCTCGAGGTCAAGGGACCCCGCTGCCATAGTGATTTTTGTGGTGTTCCTTACATGACTTATTATATCAACAAGTGTTGCGATAACCGGGGGTACATCCACAAGTTCGGTGTAAGGGGCTGTATCCGCTACTATGTGTATGCTTTCAAGCGCGTCAGAAACTATTGACGCTTCATCGAGCTCCTTCACCGTGGCGGGCCTTGTTTCCCAGGTATCCAGGTCCACGATCCTGAGCCCCGCGCCTGCAAGATAATGAAGCCTGCCGCCCCCGATCCTCAGGTCATGTTCAGGAATCCGCGCTTTTAATTTGAAGCTGCTCGGCGTCGTGCGCAGGCATTTTTCGATGATCCAACCGGGGAATCTCACTCTCCGGCTGTTAAAGTCGACCTTACAGCCGTTCTCTTTGAAAAGCTCTAAAGCCTTTTTATGCTGAAAGGTCACACCGGTCGTTTCGAGGACTTCTAAAACCCCGTTATGTATTGCCCTGACGTCCTGTTCAGTCAGGACATCCACAGGATTGAAACTGCGTAAAAAGCCTTTTAGCATTGACCCTTTCTCCTTTTATTATCAAGGATTTACCTTTAACAGGCCCCTTTACTTTGAAGTTAAACCCGTAAACACCGACTCCTTCCAGTGGAGTATTATTTTAATTGCCTCAAACTTCTCTACAGCAGGACGCCGGCTACTTTTTCGATAGCTTGGGCAATCTGCTCGCAATCCTCTCTGCTCATTTGAGGCGGTATGTCAAGGTGCACGGACCTGGACAGCCACCCCAGGGTGTTCGGGCACATGTCTTCTGAGTACGATATCTCTTTCCCTGAGGGCGACATGGGGCAGTTGAACGGGCACCCCTCTTTCGTGGGCATCATTTTTTCCATGAGCATTTTCCAGTGCGCGAAAATATGCCAGTCCGGGATGCCTTTGTTGTATATACCGCCGGCTTCTACGCCTTCAGCATTCAAAGCCTTTACAAATTCATCAACAGCTTCCGCTTCGGGGAGATACATTACAAGACAGACAGCGACATCCCCCTTCTCGTCGGTAATCTCTCTGAAATCAAGACCGGGGATATCCTTTACACGCTCTTTTATTATGCTCCTGTTTGCCCGCATCCTTTCAACGATACTTTCAATTTTTCCAAACTGGGCCAGAGCGACAGCCCCGCACAGCTCACTCATTCTATAATTGACGCCGAAAAATATTTCTCCCTCAAATTCGGGCGGGGCAAACCGCTCTTTACGCCAGCACGCGCCTACATCGTGGTATGCCTGGGCCCTTGTGTAAATAAGGTCGTCGTTTGTGGTGAGCACCCCTCCTTCCCCGGCGGTGATTATCTTGTGAAACTGCAGCGAAAAACAGCCTGCGTCACCATAGGAGCCGAGCTTTTTACCCCGATAGCTCCCTCCGTTCGCCTGTGCCGCGTCCTCAATGACCCTGAGGCCGTGTTTCGACGCAAGTTCCATTATCCTGTCCATCCTCGCCGGCATTCCCCTCATGTGCACGGGGAGTATGGCTTTTGTGCGCGGTGTTATTTTTTTTGCAACGTCCTCGACATCTATTGTAAGCGATTTATCGACCTCCGCTATAACGGGCACAGCCTTTGCGGCGACAACCGCGGCAACAGACGCGAAGAACGTGTATGCCGGCACAATGACCTCATGCCCCGGCCCGACACCGGCCGCGATAAGCCCGGCTACCAGAGCGGATGTGCCG
>DRHN01000450.1 GCA_011049595.1 Spirochaetota bacterium
ATCCCGGCTTTTTTTATTTAAATGGTCTTTATTTAAATAGCCTTATGTCATAGTTTCTCTTATGCTTTTTACAATTCTCTTTACAGAAGGCATACATTCCATTTCGAGAGACGGGGCCATGGGGGGAGGAACATCGTAGCTCGACTCACCATGTGAGAATAAGCGACAACCGTGATATCTCCACCCTCTTTTACAACTCGTGCTTCCCCGAAGGGGATTAAATATTCTTCCCGTTCAGGAACTACTGCCTTTTCAAGATAAACCCATTGATGCTCAATAAATATGACAGGGTTGTCATCACGAATAGCAGTTTTTAAAAGTCCTTTCATGTCATAAGCATTGGATGGGATAACTACCTTTAATCCGGGAAAATGAGTTAAAACAGACTCAAGGCTCTGGGAATGCTGTCCCGCGTATCCCTTGCCGCCACCGATTGTCGTTCTTATGGTCAGGGGAATACTGTACTGTCCGCCGAACATAAATCTCGCTTTGGCGGCCTGGTTACCGACCTGATCCATTGCCTGGAGAATAAAATCTATAAACATTATCTCAACAACTGGCCGCAATCCTGTCATTGCAGCACCGACACCTGTTCCGATAATCGCTGCCTCAGAAATCGCGGTATTAAAAATGCGTTGGGCGCCGAATATATCATATAGACCGAGGGTAGCGCTAAAAGCACCGCCATGCTCCGATATGTCTTCGCCCCAGAGCACAACTCTTTTATCTCTCATCATTTCTTCAATCAGCGCCTCTGTTACAGCATGCCTGGCAAGTATCTTCCCCTCGTTATTCCTGGGATATTTTCGAGGGTTCCTTAGGATTTGCTTTGTTTTATAGTTAGAATCTATTTCATTTGCCTCAATAAGCACCGGACCTTCGCCCTTAATACACAGTTCCCTTGCTCTTCTTACTGCCTCGCGAACACTCAGAACGTTCATTCCACAGATCGATTCAGCGTGCATTGAAACATCATTGTACGCGCAGCCCCTCTTTGCAAGCAGTTCAATACCGGTCACCTCGCCCTTCTGCTGGCCTGTGTATCCGTACTGATTATTTTCAACAAAATAGACCACCGGAAGCCCCTTTTTAAATTGAGCCATCGTGGCGAAATTCATCGCTTCGTGAGCGATTCCGTTATTCATAGAACCGTCACCCACGCAGCACAGGATAATTTTTTCCTGACCATAATGTGCTATCGTGAATGCCGCCCCGGTGGCTATTCCAAAACTCCCTCCGACGATCGCATTTGCGCCCATATTCCCAACGGAGAAATCCGCGATATGCATTCCCCCCCCTCTGCCCCTGCAATAGCCTTCCTCCTTTCCAATCAACTCAGCCATAGTTCTAAACAGGTGATAATCTACAGCTGCATCCAGGAGATTGTCGTATTGATCTGTGTCAAACAGGTTGGTTTTCGCGGATTCGATAAATTTATTAAGTTCATCTTCATTCATTTGATAGAGGGCAAACAACCCCTTACTTACACAATGCCCGTGACCTCTATGTGTGCTGGTTATGTAATCTGATTTCATTAATGAAGATATTGCTCCTACAGCAGTCGCTTCCTGGTGCTCTGCAAGTCCTATCGAATCGTTATTGAACAAGCCACTGGGGATCAGCATAATCCTTTAATTCTGCATTAAGACGATTTGATCTCTCCAAAACAGGATGGGAAATAATTATGGGATCTTTGCTCAAAGGACCGGCGATGCTCTTCAATAAGTCAAAAAATCCCTTTGCCGGAGCTTCAGGGTCATTCCAAAGATCCAACCCGAGACCGGCGACGAGAAAGACAAGGCCGTCAGCGTACATCACGGCTTTTTCTTCCCATGTAACAGGAACGACATCTTCAGCTGGAAGAGGAAGGATCCCGAGCTGGGCTCTTTCATCAAGGTTAACTGCGATCAATTCGTGTCGTAAGATGATCATTTGAACCTCATAATTAAATCCCATCTCCTTTGCTATCTCAGCACCATACATGCCGTGTAGAACAACATCCTCCGGCACTTCAAATTCTTTTTTACCGAGAATAGAAACGGTTATTGGTTTTCCTTTGCACCTTGTAAAACCTGCATCATGTATCAATGCCCCGGACATAATATTGGTATGATCAAGGCTGACTCCCTCTTTTGCCTCAATTCTCGCTGCGATTTTTAGCGCCAGATCACAAACCTGACCTCCATGCTCGATCCTCTCATCAGGGATTTCCTTGTCCTTCATTTTTCTTATTACATCGATTCTGTCCATACAACCTCCTCAGGAGATTTTAATTATAGCTTTTCCGCATTTTCCCTCCTGTGCTGTTAGAATTGCCTTTTCGGTTTCTTCAAGAGGAAATTCATGGGTCAAAACATCTTTTACATTTATCTTTCCACTCTGCATGAGATTTTCCGCCTGATACCAGCTTTCAAACATCTCTCTTCCTGTAACTCCATAGACAGTTGCCTCTTTATACGTTATATTATTTACAAAATCAAGGCTGACCTCTCTGGAGTGCAGTCCTATAATACATATTCTCCCGCTTTTTCGCAGCAATTCAAATCCCATTCTTGTCGCTTCCGGAGAGCCTGCTAATTCTATCACGACATCGGCGCCGTATCCTTTTGTTTTGTCCTTTACTATTTCTACTATTTTATCCCGGTGGGGATTCAATGCAATCACGTTATCGCTCAGCTTTTGAGCTATTTTCAAACGATAATCGTTTATATCAATAGCAAAAACAGGTGAAGCACCACAGACGGAAGCAACATTGACCGCAAATAGGCCAATGGGGCCGCAACCGAAAATTGCAGTAGAACAGCCGCCTATTTTATCCTTTAATACCCCATGTACCGCGATCGTGAAAGGCTCATAAATCGCGCCAATATCATGGGGCGTATCCGCCGGTAACTTATAGGCACAAATTTCAGGAATCTTCGTGTACTGCGCAAACGCCCCATCTGTGTGAACACCAACTATTTTCATATCCTGGCAAATATGCTGTTTTCCTGTTCTACACAACATGCAGGTACCGCATGGAATATGGGTCTCACCCGCTACCAGATCTCCGGTTTTTACAAGGGAAACATTTGAACCGACATCCACAACCTCGCCGCAGAATTCATGACCGATTATTATCGGATTTTTCGCGTGTACGTTATCACACCAATCATTCCAGTTGTACAGGTGGATATCAGATCCGCAAACAGCAGCTGATCTTACTTTTATTAGAACTTCGTTGTCTGAGATTACCGGCTCCGGGAGCTCTCTTATTTCAATACCTTTGCTCCGATCTGCTTTATAGACTGCTTTCATCATACTATCTTCCTCTTAAAAATTTATCATTTTCTTTTTGATAATTTTACGGCCATTTCGATTGCCTCCACCATGCTTTTCTCGTTCGCCCTGCCTTCACCCGCTTTTCCAAATGCAACTCCATGGTCTACAGAGGTCCGTATCACCGGCAAACCGACAGTTGTATTTACACCGCTCATGGATGACCACCTGTTAGTGCGACTGTCATATACAAATCCTTTGAATTTCATCGGAATATGTCCCTGGTCATGATACATTACCACAGCGATATCGTACTGTTTACCCCTTAATTTAGAGAAAAGTGTATCCGGAGGGACAGGCCCTTCGACATTGATATTTTCATTTCTTGCCAGTTCTATTGCCGGTATTATTTCATTTATCTCCTCATCTCCAAAAAGCCCACCCTCACCGGCATGGGGATTCAATCCCGCTACGGCAATTTTAGGTTTTTCAATCCCCAAATCACGCAGTGTTTGATCAGCGAGCCGTATCACAGTCAAAACCCTCTCCTTTTTAACCCTGTCACATGCCTCCCTTAATGAGACATGTGTGGATACATGAATCACACTCATATCCTCATCCGAGATTATCATGGCATAATCTTTTGATTTAGTCTTTTCGGCAAAAATTTCAGTGTGCCCGGAATAATGAAACCCGGCAGCCGAAATAGCTTCTTTATGTATTGGGCCGGTAACCACAGCATCTACTTTTTTTCCAACCGCCAGATCGATAGCCTTTAGAATATATTCCATGGAAGCCCTTCCTGCTTCGGCATTCACTTTCCCATACTTAAAATCATCAAGGCCGATGTTGTTTAAATCCATCAAATCTATCGATCCAAAATCCCCGGTTACTTCATCAACATTTTCCACTATATGTAATTTTAAGTTAGAGGGAATAAAATTCAGAGCGTCTTTCATTACCGTACTACTACCAATTACCAGCGGTTTCGATATCCTGTATACATCTTCACTGCTCAGTGATTTTACAATTATTTCCGCCCCGATACCCGCCGGATCGCCCATCGTTATGCTTATTAGTGGTTTTTTCATGGGTTGATTGTAAAGGCTATGTCAACACCTGTCTCCTTTGTCCTATATTGAGTGACATCTTATCAATAATTTCAAAAAGCGTATCTTCCTCGCCGAATCCGCCCGCTTTTGTTACTAACTTTAATTGTAAATCCCCAAAATCTACCATTGACACGGGAATACCTGGAAAAAGTTCATCCAGGATGTATAAATTATGTAAATCCAGAGCCGAGCAAACCCCTAAAGCAGTATCACCACCACTCAATATTAAGCTCCTGACTGAGCTTTTTCGAACAACGGCAGCGGTAAGCTCACCCAGGAAATTCCTTATTGTTAATTCAAGTTCTCTAGCTTTTAGCCCGTGTTTTTTGACCAGCTTTTCATTTATTTTCATTTTTTCAGTATTGAGAGGGTCAGTATGTATTACTACATCCCGTCTCTCATTCAATGCCTTGACTGATTTACCGCTGTACTCTTCAATTGCCGATGCCCGCCCGGCAAAAATTGTTTCCAGATCAACAATCACCTCACAAAATTCAACCCTCCCCTTAAGGTAATCTATTTGAGATTTCATAACCGGCTGCCTCGTCGCGCAAACCGCCAAGACCGGTCTTTCATTATCAAGTGCTTTTATCTTACTATTTACATGGCCTTTATTCATTCCTAATAGATGATTTGCGAGACCGGCAGAACCTGAATATAGAATTGAGCCGTCAAATTTAAAACTGCTCTTTATTATATTTTGAAGATGTGTTTCATCCGCGGCATCAATTACAACGATCTTAATCCCTTTTTCATACAGTTCTTTTATCTTTTCAAGAATAACATCAGGGCCCTTTGCAACGTCTTTTAATTCAATTCTCGACACAGGCAGGTCTGTTTGCCTTTCAAGAAGAGAAGGTATATAAGAAGCTTCCCCTGGTTCTATATCTTCATTGCCATAATTACTGAGTTCAAGGATAGTTCCCTGTACAATAAGATAACCGCCGACAGTAATTCTCTTGTTAAAGGAAAAGGTGGGAGAAAAAATACATATATCCATCTGTAAAAAATTCATTATTTCTTCTATCTCGGCCCCGATACAGCCCCTCAGGGTTGAATCAACCTTTTTATACACGATGTCATTTTTTCCCGGATTTAGTTTCTCCAATACTTGTTTCACTCTTTTTCTTGCTATTGAAGGCTCTATCTCGCGGGTTTCAATGTCCACTACCATGACGTCCGTATCTTCAATCAAAATGGGCGAGTTATTTATTATTGAAACGACTGTTCTGTATCCCCTTTTAGAAAATTGAACCCCGGTATCATTCGCTCCTGTAAGATCATCAGCAATAATATATATCATCCAATAAACCTAACCTTTCCTCAAACCATTGTTTGCTTTCGAGTCGAACCAGCTTATAACTGTTTCTCCGATATATCGAGAAATATTAGACCGGGTCAAACTTTCACAGGGCTGACCTTATCCTGAAGCATACGAAGATGATAAAGCATAGAATCAACCTTTGGGGCGATTGAATCATATGTGACAATTTGGTCCTTTTTTATATCTTTTATCAGCGCGGCACCTTCCAGAAGACCAAAGGGAACACTATCGTCCTTTTTTGCAGTGTCCGCCAGTTCATTTAAAGCGTACATCATATAATTATTTTTTATTATCGTCCCGGTTTTTATATCAAATTTAGCAGCACCGACAACCTCGGAGAGAAGCCCAAACCTTGGTACAACTGTAGGTTCATGATCTTCAACAGCCCAAACAATAGAAAGAGGAAGCTCATTTGAAGCAAGGTGATATGGTGTATAAAAGGTATAATAATCCCCGGAGTGTATAACGTTCCAGTATTCAAGATCCCTTTTAAGTTGCGGGTGCTGGGTGCGCAGTAAAACAAAAACACCGGGTGAAACACTGTTCACAAAATCCACCGAGCCATCCGGCAGGAGTAAAGGCCGGGCATAATCTACAACACCACGTTTGTTCAACAGACCGCCTTCACTTTTCAAACAGAACAGCTTTGCAATATCCTGGATCCCGGCTGCCGGGCCGTGCATGCCCCTTATATCAGGGATTAACCCTGTTGCATTTGATATGCACGACATTTCAATCGAAGTTTTGGTACCGTCACGAAATGTAACAAGTATTTCAGGGTTAATATCTAAAATCCTTCCATCCTCCTCGACAGTATCGGGTGTTGCGTATCTGTCCATTTTTGCAAGGCTTACAGGGCTTTTGCCCACTGCAACCACTTCCAATCCCAACCCGCCCCAGCGATCGACAAGCTCTGTGATAAGCCCGGGCTCATCCCCACTGGACACGGAATATATCACACCTGCATTTTCGGCCATATGGTGAAGGATCGGGCCTATAACGACATCAGTTTCCACGTTAAGCAGTATGACATTCTTTCCCCCCTGGATCGAACGGAAAGCAACCTGAGCCCCAATTTCCGGTATACCGGTACCGCCGACAACACAATCAATAGAAAGCTCCGGCAATATTTCAAAGGTTTCTGTTACAGCGGGTTTCCCTTTATTAATCGCGTCATTTGCCTCACCCGGATTGTTGGTTATGACTATGTCCCCGCGTTTTACACCGTTGATTTCATAAGCGCGGACGGCCATTTCAACTTTGATGTCGCAGATGATTGCATTTACAATCCCTACCATCGAATCCGTCTGGCAGATAGCGCCGGTATTCATGCGCCCGGCACCAACCCAGCCCACCCTTATCGGATTCCCCTCAGCCTTTCTCCGCTCCAGCTTGACAGATATCACTTTCTTTTCTTCTCCCCGATTTCAAAAAGTACTTAATTTATTCTTTTCGATTACCAGGCACGATATTACCGGTCCCGCTTTTGGAGCAGTATTTTCGCACTTCTGGAAATATTCTCAGCTGTTAGACCGAACTTTTCAAAGAGATCACCATACAAACATGATTCGCCAAAGCAATCCGGAACTCCTATTCTATACAATCTCCCTTTCCCGTATTCAGCCAGAACTTCAGCCACCGCGCTGCCCAGACCGCCGATAACTGAATGGTCCTCGGATGAAACTATACCGGCCGTCTCTTCAGCCGCCGAGATTATCGTTTCTTTATCAATGGGTTTTATGGTTGACATGTTGATCACACGTGCAGAAATCCCATCCCTGTCCAGATCTGCTGCCGCGGAAAGTGATATTTCAACCATTATTCCACAGGCTATTAACGTTACATCATTCCCCTGCTGCAATACTTGTGCCTTACCCAGTTTCATTTCATAATCCTGTGGAAGTATTGCAGGTATTGCGTGCCGTATAAGCCTCACATAGACAGGGCCTTCAGTAGAGTATGCAATGACCGTAGCCTGTTTTGCTTCAAGAGGATCACATGGCACCAGCACCTTAAAGTTCGGAAGCCCCCGCATAAGGGATATATCTTCACACGACTGGTGTGTCGGCCCATCCTGGCCGACACTGATGCCGCTGTAGCCCCCTATCACTTTAACGCTCAGATTTGGGTATGCGACTGATTGTCTGATCTGATCATAGGTCCTGCCGGTGGCGAATGTTGCTATGGTCCCGGCGAATGGGATTTTCCCTGCCGACGCCAGCCCGGCAGACACACCGATCATGTTCTGCTCCGCGATACCAACGTCAATATGCCGATCGGGATATTTATCCTTTAAGAATTTTGTTCCCATGCGTATCGCCACATCCGCGTCGACCGCGATAATTCGATCGTCTTTTTCAGCAAGCTCAAAAAGCTTTTCACCGTAGGCGTCAGCCTGTTTCATCATATCACTCATTGAGACCACCCCCTGACCAGTTTAGCTCGGCAAGGGCCAGGGCCAGCTGGTCATCCGTTACCGGCTTCGCGTGCCATTCCATTCTATTTTCCATAAAAGAGACCCCTTTCCCCTTTACCGTACGGGCCAGAATTACTTTCGGTCTGCCCTTTTTCTTACCCTTCAACGTTTGAAAGGTTTTATAAATTTCATGTATGTTGTGCCCGTCTATTTCTGTTGTATCCCAGCCAAAAACCTTCCATTTTTCCTCCAGGTCGCCGAGGGGCATAATTTCATCAACAGGCCCATCATTCTGGATCCCATTCCAATCCACTATCGCGATTAAATTATCGAGTCTGTATTTTGACGCCGTCATAATAGCTTCCCATATCTGCCCTTCATCGTGCTCTCCGTCAGACAGCAGTGAAAACACGTTGTAAGATTTTTTATCTATTTTCCCGGCAATAGCCATACCCACCGCGGCAGACAACCCCTGCCCCAGAGACCCTGTGGTCATATCCAAACCCGGGGTCTTTCTCATATCAGGATGACCCTGGAGAATGCTTCCCGGTTGTCGAAGTGTTGCTAATTTTGATCTTGGAAAATACCCCCTTTCAGCAAGGGCTGCATACACCGCAGGCACCCCATGCCCTTTGGAAAGAACAAAACGGTCCCTGTCGGGCCAATCCGGTTTTTCGGGGTCGATATTCATCACCCCGAAGTATAACACGGCAATTATGTCAGCAGCGGAAAGGGACCCTCCGGGATGGCCGGGATGATCGGTTGGAGCGGAGTTTATCATCTGCAATATTCGAACTCTAATAGCGGCAGCCCTACCGGCAAGTTTATCTACTGTTTCATCACCGGAAGCTAAACGGTTTTTTGCCATTGATATAACCCTACTTAATAAATTTATAATTAGTTCCTGGTGACTATTCCAGGTTTTCCTGGCTGATTAGTATTTTAATAATAATTGCTGACAATTATTTTCAGTTTCAGCGGCATTTAATCCATATAAACGCCGCCATTGATATCTATATCCTCCCCTGTTATATATCCGGCCTCCTCGGAAGCAAGAAAACAGATAGCAGCAGCTACTTCATCGGTGCGTCCGAACCTTCTGCATGGAATTCTGGCTGAAATCTCCATCTGTTTTTCCTCGCTTTCAAGACCACCGCGAATATCGGTTGCTATTGTCCCCGGTGTAATGGAGTTCACTGTGATGCCGTAAGGGCTTACCTCCTGGACAAGGTGTTTTGAAAAACCAAGTATACCGGCCTTCGAGGCACAATAATGGGCCCCTCCGTAGGAAATACACCCGGTTTTCCCTGCGACTGAGCTAAGATTGATAATTCTTCCGTATTTTCTCTCAATCATCGAAGGAAGAACCGCCCTGCAAAACAGAAACGCACTCGTCAGGTTAACCGCTATAACTCGATCCCAGTCCTCCTCACTCATATCGATTACCTTGACTGGTTGGTTGATAGCGGCATTGTTTACCAGAATATCGATCTTGCCGAACTTTCCGAGTGTTTCATTTACAACTTTTTGTATATCACCTGCGGAAGAAACATCGGTTTTGAATGCCAACGCTTCCTGACCCTTCGCTTTTATTATTCCTTCGACGTCCATAACCCCGTCCAGGTCAATATCGCAAATGATCACCTTTGCCCCCTGCCCTGCGAACGATATCGCGGTCGCGCGTCCGATACCCCTCTTTGAACCCGCACCGGTTACGATTGCCACTCTCCCGTCTAAACTAAACATACGCACCTCCCAATAATTTCATACCACGGTTAGAAAGCTTCTCGATTACCAGATTGCATATCCTCCATCCAGTACCAGAATATGACCCACCAGCATGGTCGTATCCGGGAGCAATGGCATTTACTATGACATTGTACTTAACCCACTCGACAGCGAAGGCCTTTGTCATCATATTGACGGCAGCTTTTGATATACAATAAATGCAATTTTCTCTTCCACGGTTCACAACGAAGGATGACATCGAAGAATTATTAATAATCCTCCCCTTTTGCCGCTCAATCATGGTGAGGCCGACACTATGCGCGACAAGAAATGTCCCGTCCTGGTTAACTTTCATTATGTAACGATAATCCTCAAAAGTGAAATCTTTAATCGGGCCCCTTTTTGTCACCCCGGCGTTGTTAAAAAGGATGTCAATCCTATCGAATGTATCGATCGACTTTTTTACCATTGCATTTACATCTTCAGGGCTGCTCACGTCTGCCTTAATAGCGATAAAAGTTGCTCCGGGGTGATTTGAGGCAAGCTCGTCTCTGACCTTTGTAACGGTCTCATTGTTCCAGTCCACCAGAATTACATGAGCGCCCGACTTCGCAAAAGCTCTTGCGGTAACCTCACCGATGCCCTGTCCGGCACCGGTAATGAGCACAACTTCATCGGTAAAATCATAGACTATTTTTTGCTTTCCCAATTTAAAATACCTCCTAATGAAAAATAAATATCCCTATTAAATCTCCGGTTTGACTATAATTTTCAAGGCCTTTTTCTGCTTCAATTTTTCAAACGCGGGCAGCCAGTCTGAAAAAGGTACCACTTCTGAAATCAAGTTGTCCCATTTTCCCTTACCGGTGGCATACAGCTCGATTGCTTTCTCCCACGCCGACCATTTGTGAGCATAGGCACCAAATACTTTTATTTCTTTAAAAATAATAGGGTCCATATTTATGCTGATCCTGTCTTTAAAAAGACCTATTTGTGTATACTTACCCTCTCGCTTTAAAAGACCCACTCCTAAATCGACTGCTTCCTCTGCTCCCGAACATTCAAGAAAAACATCAACCCCGTCCGGACCCGTGAGATCACGAACAACCTGAACAGGGTCCTCTTCAGCCAGGTTTATTGTTCTTTCCATTCCCAGATCGCGGCTGATTTTCAACCTGAGGGCATCATCTCCCGTGCCGATAACAACAACCCTGGCTCCGGCTGTTTTTGCGATTAATGCTGATATCAACCCAATAGGTCCCGGGCCGGTTACCAGTACCCAGTTGTTTACAACAATACCTGTTACTTCGATAACACAATGGTAACAGCCGGCAATTGGCTCGATTATCGGGGCATTATCTAAATTTATCGAAACTGGCAATTTATGAATCCTTTTTGCGGGGACAACAACAAAAGGAGCAAAAACACCATTTTCCCAATAGCCGATTACATGACGGTCCTCGCAGAGCTGATCTGATCCATGCCTGCATGACCAGCACTGCCCGCATGATGAAAAAGTAGTCTCCGATAACACACGGTCACCAATCTTCAAATGTTTTACCCCCTCACCAAGCTCAACAATAGTCCCGGCAAATTCATGACCGATAACAACCGGGTACTTCATTGCTATCCCTATTTTATCGTAATATATGTGAAGATCGGAACCGCATATACCGGTAGCATGAACTGCCACCTTGACCTGTTCATAACCGGGTGATGGTTCGGGCACATCTCTTATTTCCATGTTATACGGTCCGGGAGAGTATTTAACAAGGGCTTTCATTCGATAATCCTCCGTGTAATAATTTATTGTTGATAGAAAATGTTAACGAGAAATTGCTTTAATAAATCCAATCAGTATTACTATCTTGAAAAATTAATAGCGGTTGTATTTGCTGTAATAAAATGCAATAATTATGCCAATCTGAATTTATCATTTTATATTCTTAATTGACATTAATTTGCTAAAAATTCTAAAATTCAGAGGTGCGGAAAACTCGATACGGTTAATTTTATTTATTTTGCAATTTGACATGTTTCAATATGAAACAATAGCTGCCTTTTACTCGATAATCCGGGACAGGATTTTATTATTAAGTTGAAAAATAGAATTGTTTCAATATGAAAATTACAAAACATACTGTTCCAAATCGACATTTGCGGGTGACACTCAGGTTAGTTGTTGTTTATTTTTCTCCATAATGTTGTTCGGCCGATACCGAGTTTTTCAGCGGCAGCCGTTTTATTACCATTTTCTTTTTGAATCACTTTTTCAATTATTGTTCGCTCGATATCTTCCAGACTACCCATTAAAGGAATCCTTATACTCTTTTGAGGCGTATCAAAACCGTATCCGTCATCAATGCCTAAGATTAATTTGCTGCCCGGCAACGATTTTAAAACAAACTTTACATTTTTGGCAGTTATGTAACCTTCCTTTGTTTTTACCATAAGTCTTTCAATTATATTTTCCAGTTGTCTGATATTACCCGGCCAATTGTAATTCATTAACAGCTGCGTCCCCTCTTTGGAAATGCCTTCAATAACAATCTTAAATTTATGTGTGTATTTCCTGACAAAATAGTTTGCCAATAATGGTATATCAATTTTGCGCGCGCGGAGAGGTGGAAGGTTTATGTTTAACACATTGATTCTATAGTAAAGATCTTCTCTAAATGTATTACATTCAATCAGAGAATAAAGGTCTTTGTTCGTTGATGCTACTACCCGGACATCTACGTGAGTCAATTTATTGTCTCCCAGCCTCCTTACCTTTCGCTCCTGAATAACACGAAGCAGCCGGGATTGTAAATTAATCGAAATTTCACCAATTTCATCAAGAAATATTGTGCCCTCATGCGCCTGTTCAAAAAGACCCATTTTACCTTTTTTATTTGCCCCTGTAAAAGCTCCTTCCACATACCCGAAAAGCTCGCTTTCAAGAAGGTTTTCCGGAAGGGCCGCGCAATTTACCGCCACAAAAGGTTTATTCTTTCTCAGACTCACATTGTGAATCGCCTGAGCAAATAATTCTTTTCCGGTTCCAGTTTCACCATATATCAGTATGGGAGAATCTACCTGAGCGTAATTCCTGGCCTCCTCCTTTATATATAATATCACTTCGCTTTCCCCGATGATGTCATCGAAACTATTCTCTGCTGTATGCCCCTTTAAATATAACTCCTCCCTTATCTTTTGCTCCACCTTCTGTATTTGAGAGACTTTTTGGAATGTAACTATTACTTTGACTATTTCTTTGTTGATAATGATTGGAATAACATTAGCCACAATTTTTATACCATCTATTGCCCAGACCTTGCCTTTTGACGTACAGCCGTTTTGAACGGTATTCAACAGATCCATACCTGGAAGAACTTCCCCAATGTTTTTTCCAATAACTTTATAAGCTTCCTTGTTAAAAATTTCTTCCGCCCTCGGATTAAAAGTATCAATAACGCCCGCCCGGTTAATGCTGATAATGCCTTCATAAGCGTAATCTATAATGGTCTTTACCCGTTTCGCCTTTTCGCTTTCCTGCCTTTTAACCTTCAGGACCCGCTCGGCTTCAAAAAGAGCCTGTATAAGAGCTTCTTTCCCTGATCTGATCAGCAGAGCATTCAATCCTAATTCTTTGGCTGTTTTAACAGAAATAGTATCCCCAACAACCCAATTAATACCCATCTTCTTAATATCTTCAAGTTTGGTTTTAATACTGTCTGTATGATGGAAACAATCAAAGTCCAGCGTTATGACATTGAGCTCAATATTAAAAATATCTCCCAGGTCTTTGATTCCATCTGTGAACGGATTAAAACCAACGATTGCAATTTTATCTGTATGCTCTTTGGCCTGCTGCAGCACACGTATCAAATCAAACCCGCTGACCTGTATTTCAACCACAGAAAGATTTATCAGCTCCCCTTTCATCGCTGCGGCAGTTCCCCCTCTGCTTATAACAACATCAAAGCCCTTCTCTTCAAGCTCTACCGCTTTTCGAACTCCTTCATCGAGATCTCCTATCTCAATGTGAATGTCTTTTTTAAGTTCTCTGCACACATCATCAAACAATTCAGCCAATTTTTTATACGGCGCAATAAAAGCTATCGGCTTTGTCATGGATGCCCCCCTTAGCAGTAGTTACTTATATTATAAATACTGTTTTTATTATCAGTATTTCTATTAGCTGTATGAAATAACATATCTCACTGCATCTTTTATTTCATCAACCTGAGGTATTGACGCATTTTCAAGCGATGCAGAATAAGGGACAGGGACATCCGCACCCCCTACAATACCGCTTCTGAACAACAGGGTTGCTTTTTCTTCGAAGAACCTTATTTTAAGCATCATTTCATACATTTCAATCATTTTGCTCTCGGGTAATATTTTTTCCATTTTCTACAGAGTCTCCAATAAAAATCATTTGGAAAACAGGAGAAACCAGTGCATGAGGGTCGCTGTTAACATTAAAAGGAACGATATCAGTTTTTCCTTTTCATGCCGGTGAGAGCCTCAAAATCATACTCTTCACCCGGCTCACCTATAATCCCCATCGGTGCGCCGACAGGAAAAACCTGCTCCGGTTCTGCTATTTTTTCTAAAAGCACACCTTCATATAAGGATTCAATATCCAGTATCGATTTTTCAGTTTCGATCTGAAATAGAGGTTCTTCAACCTCTACTTCTTCTCCGACTTCTTTTAGCCAACCTACAAATATATTCTCAGTTGTCATTATATCTGAACGCGGCATTACAACAACCTTAGCCATAATTTATAATTCCTTTCACAATAGGCAATAATTTCTATCCTGCATAGTCATTTAAAATTACCAACAACCAGTAGTATTATTAAAACGAAGGTTAATCCAACGCAAACACGACGGAGTTACTTTTTTGATTGTTCATTCTCAAGCTCCTCCATTTTTACAGTAGTGAGAACTCTTCGCCGCGCGGTGTATACAGCAAATGACACTGCCACAATAAGCATTGACCCGTTAAACAACGGCTCCACAAAGAACTCGGCTCCCATCTGCTGAAGACCTGAAACAGCAACGGCAAGCATCAGCACCGCGACCACAGTACCCCCGACATTCATCCTGCCGGGACGGATCGATGTGGCACCCAACAGCGCCCCTGTAAAAGCGGGCAGCAGGTAATTCGGACCCGTAGATATCTGACCCACACGCAGCTGAGACGCAAGAATAACCCCCGCGATACTAACAATAACAGATGAGATGATGAAAGTGAGTGTAACGTATTTTACCCTTGATATACCGACCAGTTCTGCGGCACGTGTATTTGCTCCAAGGGCGTAAAAATAGCGCCCCAACGGTAAATACTCATATACAAGCCACAGGATAGCTCCTATCACGATTACAAAAAAAATCGGGATCGGAATGCCAAAAACATTTAGACCGAGCTTCAAAAAACCTGCCGCAAGGTCCTTTCCCAGCACCTGCGCACCTCCGGTAACCCAGAATCCGATACCGTACAGGATAGTCCCGCTTCCAAGCGTCGCGATAAAGGCATGTATACCCACACGGGTTATCAGTGTTCCGTTAATAAAACCATAAACAGCTCCCATGGCGATCATAATAACAACAATGACTCCCCAGGGTAATGCCGTAACATTCTGAAGTGATATCATTACGATATGCACCAGTCCAACGAGATAGCCGACTGATAAATCAAAATTATCCGTTGATAACGGCACCATCTCTGCAAGAGCGAGCAATAAAACAACTGACTGGGTATTCAGCATGGTGCGGAGGTTGAAAGCAGTTGGAAATGTATCAGGCATGAGAGCGGAAAATACAACAATAAGAGTGCCTAAAAATACTGCCAGCCCGTAATTAGAAAAAAACTGCAGGATTGATTGTGAAGCCGTTTTCTTCAACTGTCCTGAAGACTTTTCCATCTTAATCCTCACATTGCACACTGTATTTTTGCCCGGTATGCTCAATTAGTCCGGAGGCAATACCTGTAAGCTGCTCAATCGAAAGGTCTTTTTTTGATATCTCAGCAGTTACCAAACCGCGATTGAATACTATCGCGCGGTGACAGATCCCGGCAACTTCCTCAAAATCAGAGGAAATAAGCAAAACTCCTTTACCTTCATTTAACCCTTCTTCCATCAAAGCGTAAATATCAGCTTTGGCGCCCACATCAACTCCGAAAGTCGGCTCTTCAAGAATCAGGATTTTACTCCCAGCCTCGAATAACCTGGCAAGTATCACTTTTTGCTGATTCCCACCGCTTAAAGTACTGACAATCCGTTCACCATCCATGGGTTTTACTGTAAAACGTTTGAGAGTTACCTCACATTTATCACGCTCTTCCTTTTTGTATATCGCCGACAATACATTCCGGTCATCGGATACAGGGTTTAAATAGATATTCTCCCGCACAAAAAGACTCTGCGCAAGACTCTCCTCGGCCCTTTTGCTCGAAAGAAAGCCGATCCCAGCTCTTCTTGCTTCCACCGGGTTCGTCACCTGTACAGATAACCCGTTTACAACAATATCTCCATAATACGCGTCCATAATTCCGAAAAGAGCACGACCGACACCCTGATGGCCAGCTCCCCGCAGTCCAACAAGCCCTAAAATCTCGCCTGCTTTTAGCTCGAAAGAAACAGACTTCACGCATCCAACCCTCATGTTTTGGACCTTTAAAAGGACTTTCGCGGAAGGTGGAGGCGGTTCTATAAAAACCTCAGCTGGAGGTCTTCCTACGATCTTCAAGACAAGGTCGGCCGGCGGTGTATCTTTTACGAATGTTGTTGATACCTTCTTACCATTACGTAATACAGTCACCCGGTCAGCGATACGATATACTTCATCGAGACGGTGTGTAACATAGATTACACCAACACCTCTTTCCCTAATCTGTTTTAAAAAATCGAACAATTTTGCCACATCGTTTTCCGGTAAAGTGGCAGTCGGCTCATCCAAAATGATAAGGCTCGCCTTTACAGCTAGAGCTCGAGAGATCGCGACAATCGATTTTTCAGCTGAAGATAGTTTCGAAATTTCGGTTTCGAAATCCACAGTGCTCCCCATCATTTTTAATACATCCAACGCTCTTTGATTTGTCTCCTGCCAGGAAATAAAACCTTTACGCTTCTTGTAACCGAGGACAAGAGCAATGTTTTCAGCCACAGTCATGGACTCTATAAGACCAAGGTCCTGATGGATGAACGAAATGGGCAGTTCCTGCGTGTATAGCTGTATCTCTTCACCCTTTATCCAGGCCTTACCGGAATCAGGCTCATACTCAGGAATACCCGCAAGTATTTTAATCAATGTAGATTTTCCCGCCCCATTTTCCCCGAGCAGTGCGTGTATTTCTCCCGGATAAACATCAAAATCAACACCATCCAGAGCGCGTGTGCCTGTAAATGTCTTCGATAAACCACGTATCACTAAAAGGGGTACAGTCGAGGTATTTTGAGCCTCCTTCCCGTCCGGTTTTATGTCGGCCACCATCTGATTCACACTCCTCGATTTCTTATTCTCCGGTTGGTTGAACATTGAAAGCCCGGATTGTGATCTACCAGGCAATGTATAAAAATGTAAGATCTGAGCCCCCAATCTTCTATCATTGAAAACACAGGAACTCAGATCTTATTATTATACACTTTTAAATATGGATGTCAATCTATCAAGCAAATTACACGGTTATTTAACACCCCATATCTTTTTGTACCTGTCCTGGTAGCCGTTCTGAGGGATAAACTCATCATTAATGCCGCCTTCTTCATCCACATTATCCGAATCTATACAGAACACAGGCTGGTGCCATGTATACACATCCTCACCATTGAAGTATCTGTTCATGGCGTCAAAAGTCTGATAGACAAATAGGTCCCAGGGCTCAGGGATGGTAACAATCTGATATTCACCCTTTCGTATTCTGTCATATGCGCTTGGAGGTGCGTCCGACCCTAACAATATTACATCTTCCGTGGGAACTCCTCCCGAACGCAGAGAGGAAACCATAAAATCATAGTAGTAGTCTGCAATAGTCATTACATAGAATGGTTTCGGGTGTTCCTGTACCCATTTCACGCCGATTTGCGGCATCTGCGTTGGAACTTCAGCTATGGGATAGTTCGCGTACTCAAGCAGTTCAACGCTGCTGACCTCAATAAACCGGTCTCGCATTGCTTCGGCTTTCGCGCGGGCAATCGCGTATAGAGCGTCATAGAGGACTATGGCCTTGCCCCTTCCGTTTGAATGCGCGATGATGTAATCGGCCAGCGCCGCTCCAATATCTCCAGGTCTTGTAGTGCTGTTGTACAACAGCCCGTATTCAGGAACAGGACCCGGAATGTGCAACGCGTGCATTCCGGTTACAGCGATACCTTTATCATTCGCTTCCTGGATTGGAACCTGTAAAACTTCAGCATTAGCATCAATGAGAATTCCGTCGGGTTTCATGGAAATTGCCTGATTGAATCCCGCTATCCAGCTATCAACCGTACCTTTACCGTCTATACTTACAACTCTCCACCCGATTTCCTCCCCCAGCCGTTCAGCATAATCTGCCATTACTTTCACAATATGGTTCTGAAAATTGGAACCGAGAAAAACAATAAACTTATCGGGAGCAAGTTTTGGCCCGGATGTCGGCCCAACCCACTCGGTCTGCGGGCCCTTTCGTTCATCTGTCAGCTCAATTGCCCTTTTGACCAGGGCCCTGTCTTCAGCCGAGAGCTCGGCGAGAGGAGCCCCCGTCACCGTATCAGCCGTTTCCTCCTTTTCTGAAGCGAAAGCCGGCACAATAAATGCCAAACATACAACTAATACCAGACAAAACAGTATCGGTTTTTTCATCTTTTCCTCCACTTAAATTATTGAGATTAAAATTAAGAACATTTAAAAAATTTTTATACCCACCTGCTTCACGGTCGGCAAATTCTTGCAAAATACAGCATACTTTATTATTCAGTATACCTTTTCACAATACCGAAAAACTAGAACCATCGTTGATCATTTGTTCATAAAATATCCCACTATCGTAATTCTATTTTTCAAAAAAGCATTTTACTCACCTCCTTTTTATAATTAGTACCTGCCTTCTTTAATAAGTAAGCAGCTCTTGTACCGCCTGTACGATATGATGCTTTTGAGGAAGAACTGCTTCTTCCAGGGGATTCGTACATTTTTTCAATTCATCAGATAACGCCGGTATGGCTCCGTAGCCGCCACCTTCTCCGGTACGTGTCAGGCTGAACGGTATAGGGGTATTTTTTGCAGCTACAATCTTAATCGGCGCTTTCAACGACTTAAAAGCCTTTTCAGATACAATGCTTGAAATGTGCGCTCCGTATCCACCGCGCCTCACAGCTTCATGTGCTATAACTAAACGTCCGGTCCTGCGAACCGAATGGAGGATCGCTTCTTCGTCCGTCGGAACAAGGGTACGGAGGTCGATTATCTCGGCGCTTATCCCTTCAGTTTCTAAATCCTCGGCTGCATCTATGGCAAAGTTCACCATATCCGACCAGGAGACGATCGTAACATCCTTACCTTTTCGCCTCACATTTGCAACACCCAGGGGAACAGTGTAATCACCTTCAGGAACAGGGCCTCTACTGTTATATAGCATTTTATGTTCTATAAAGATCACGGGGTCATCGTCACGTATAGAAGATAACAAAAGCCCCTTTGCATCAGCCGGAGTTGAGGGCATTACCACTTTCAGTCCGGGTATGTGGCAGTAAAGAGCTTCAAGACACTGGGAATGCTGGCAACCGACAGACACACGGCCCCCTTCCTGCATCCTGATCACCATTGGAACTGAAGACTCTCCTCCTGTTATATAACGGATCTTTGCTGCACGGTTCATTATATGATCCATTCCAAGTGTCGAAAAATCAATATACATGATTTCAAAAACCGGACGCATACCCGCTAAAGCGGCCCCAACAGCTGCCCCGGAGATAGCCTCTTCACTCAAAGGGGAATCTATCACCCTATCTGATCCGAATTCCTCCCACAACCCTGCCAGGACCATAAAGGTGTTGCCTAACCGGCCTATATCTTCACCCAAAAGAAAAACGCGGTCATCCTTCAACATCTCAAATCTTATTGCTTCTCTTATGGCCTCTGATCCCTTGATCTCTCTCATGGTCCCGTAGCCTCATGTGAACAACCTGTATATTTTAGCACTCAAATATTCCTGTCTGCTAGACAGAACTTCAATATTAATGTACCAACCCCTTCTCCCGTACCGTAAAAAAAAACGCACAAATTATTTTTCCACGCCAAAAACATCTTTCAGCGCTATTTCAACATCAGGAAAGGGAGATCTCAGAGCATATTCAACCGCCTTCTCAATCTCCTCATCGATTTCCTTTTTCATATCGTTGTGGGCATCTTTACTAAGTAACCCGTTTTCTTCAAGAGTTTTTGCAAACGCTTTTACCGGGTCCTTTTTACGCCACATTGCAATTTCTTCTTTAGATCTATAGGTTTGCGGATCACCCTCCCGGTGGCCGCGCAACCGGTACGTTGTTATTTCCAAAAGTGTTGCACCATTGCCTTTTCTTGCCCGGTCTACCGCTCTACAGCCGGCTTCATACACTGCAATGGGATCATAGCCATCGATTTTCTCACCGGCAATGCCAAAGGCCTTAGCACGTGCTGAAAGACCGGGTTTTGCAGTAGATATTTCAGTATGGGTTGAAATTGCATAGAGATTATCTTCAAGAATCAGCAAAATAGGAAGCTTCCATAATGATGCCATATTCATTGCTTCATACAGGCACCCCTGATTTGCAGCCCCGTCTCCGAAAAAATACGCAGACAGATCACCATTTTTTTGAAGTTTCTGAGCAAGAGCCGTGCCGACCACAGGGCCAAACCCGCCTCCTACAATCCCATCAGCGTAAACATTGACATCAGTAGCAATAACATGCATATGGCCACCCTTGCCATGATTGTACCCCCACTCTCTCCCAAAAACCTCCGCAAGTACTTTATCCATCCGAGCCCCTTTTGCAAGAAGATGCCCGTGTGCGCGGTGAGTGCTGAAAACAAAATCCGGATCCCGCAAGTGAATACACACCCCGGATGCGATTGGTTCCTGGCCGATATACAGGTGTATGTGCCCGGGAATAAATCCTTCCGCGTAGAGTTGGATACATTTCTGCTCAAATCGTCTTATTCGAAACATCGATTTATATAATAAAATCTGTTTTTCAGGATCTATCATTGCAGAAAAATCCCCCTGATGGACACAGAAATACGTTTAATATCAAAGTTATTATATAAATTATTAGTGAAATAACTGCAAAATTAATGCCAATTTAATTTTATTTATTTCAAAGTGCTAATCCGAGCTTGACCGGCTGATCCACATTTTCAAATAATTCAAGATTTTTTTAAATGTTTAATTGACCAAATATAATGAGTTATAAAGAATTAATAAAATATTGTATTCTACGCCTGAATACACATTGAAACTATTTTAGCAAACCTTTAATATACAATTAATAATACAGATACGTGTCCACGGGCCTGTCATTTTTTCGAAAAAGACAGCTTAATGGCCTGAAATAATACATTTCATATTAATCTTATAGAAACCTATCTTTTTCTATGTTTCAAAATAAAAAGGTGTTTCAAAAAGAAACGGTTCACTATAATCATTATTTCAAATAAATATCACAAATGAATTTAGACATTTTAATTTAGTCACTTATTATACCAATATTATAAAAACTGTCAAGTAAATATTTTCATTTTATTTTCTTGTAAATGAAAATTTATATTGATATTTTTAACTCCATAAAATATATTAAAATTTATGTTCGTATTAATTGTTTTATATTAAGAATTTACTACTTTATTGTTAATCTATTTTATATTTTTCATTTAAACATTTTCATAATATAATATGAAAAACGGAAATATATATTAATACCAGCGCAACTCTTTTTATCAAGCAGATTTAATCGGTAATTAACAAAAAAACGATCACAAAATGAAAAAAACTGACAACTTTTTGATGGGTGCTGATATAGGAAGCAGTTCTTGCAAAATTAGTATTGTTGACGATACTGGCAGAATATTGGCTTATGGAAATACCGATTATTTTGCCGAAACAAAAAAAGAAGGGTGGGCTGAACAAAATCCCGATGTCTGGTTTCAGGCTTTCAAATCATCTGTTCGACAATGCCTGAAGGAAAGTAGAATACCACCCTCCAAAATTTACGCGCTGAGCGTTTGCGGCCCGGCTCATAATGCAGTTCTTCTTGATAAAAATAATGAAGTTCTCCGGCCGGCAATTTTGTGGTGGGATCAACGCAGCACGCATCAGAGTGACTGGCTGCTTAAAAAATTTGGAAGAACAATATTTAAAACAACACTTCAGCCTGTACATCCAAGCTGGACACTCGCTCAACTACTCTGGATAAAAGAAAATGAACCATACATATTTAAGAAAATTCATCGAATAATCATCGGAAAAGACTTTATTACATACAGACTCACCGGGTCATGGCAGACTGATTGGTATGATGCTATGGGAACACAGCTGTTCAATGGAAAAGCAAAAAAATGGTCAAAAGAGATCTGCCGGATATTAAACCTTCCTGTTAAATGCCTTCCACCGGTCCTTAACTCATTGGACATCGCAGGA
Organism: Spirochaetota bacterium; assembly: GCA_011049595.1. Taxonomy (GTDB): domain Bacteria; phylum Spirochaetota; class B62-G9; order B62-G9; family DRHN01; genus DRHN01. The sequence goes on from DRHN01000450.1 coordinate 22,487, forward strand.
CATGTAACCCCTTGCGCAAGCATTGAAACAGGACTCCCTGTTGGTCTGCCGGTAGCTGTTGGAAGCGGAGATTCTGTAGTTGAAGCCTTCGGAGTCGCTGCCGTTGAACCAATGGACTGCCTTGTAAAACTGGCAACAACAGGGACGGTCAGTGTGGTGACCGCAAAACAGCACCCAAGCAAAAAGGCCATGTCGTATTTTCATGTAATCCCTGACCTTTTTTACACAATTACCGCAACCAACTCCGGGGCGTCATCAGCTCAGTGGTTCTATAAAACATTTCATGATAATGCAAAAGATTCTTATGAAACCATGGAACAGCTAGCGGAAAAAGTTGCACCAGGTAGTGAGGGTTTAATATTTCATCCCTACCTGAAGGGAGAACGCTCTCCATACTGGGACCCGGACCTGCGGGCTGATTTTATAGGTATTTCTCATACTCATAAAAAACAACACTTCATAAGAGCGGTCTTTGAAGGGGTGGCATTTTCCCTGCGGGATTGTATGGAATTGATCAGAAGCATGGATATTCCAATTAAAAGAACTTTTCTGGTTGGAGGCGGTGCCAGAATCAAACTGTGGCGTCAAATTACCTCTGACATTCTTGCAACAAGGCTGCATATTCCAAAAGTGCCTTCTCTTTATGTTGCGACCTACGGGGCGGCCCTTCTCGCGGGTTTGGCCTCTGGAGTTTTTTCGAGTTTAAAGGAAATCACTAAAATTGCCGGAAAATCTGATGAAACAATCAAACCCGATCCAAATTATGCGGATCAGTATGAAAAAACATATACAGTTTATAAAGAAATTACCCGGAATTTACAGCCGATCTATAAAAAACTGAAAAATATTTACTCCGGTCAGAAATCTATTAAATAGAGTGATAGAGAGAAAAAATTTGTAAAGGAGCTTTTAATATGGATGATGTTTCTGAATTGAGATCATATGAACCTCAATTTTTAAAAAGCATTTTAAAAAAAATGGTAATGATCCGTGAATTCGAACTAAAAATCAACAGGCTGTTTCTTCAGGGAATGCTGCCCGGTACTATTCACCTGTCTCATGGTCAGGAGGCAACAGTTGTCGGGGTATGCGAGGCATTGAACACAGACGATGTCATAACAATCACACACCGAGGACACGGACAGGCGCTTGCAAAAGGTGTTACTCCGAAAGAGCTCATGGCCGAGCTTTTTGGTAAAAAAACCGGATGCTGCAAGGGTAAAGGAGGCTCTCTTCATGTAGGCAAAATGTCTGTTGGGGCTTTACCGGGAATTGCTATCGTGGCAGCTTCCGCACCCATTGCTTCTGGAATGGCCCTGGCATTTAAACAGAAAGGTTCAAAACAGGTATCTGTATGTTTTCATGGGGATGGCGCAAGTAACGAAGGCGATTGGCATGAGGCATTAAATCTAGCCGCTGTTTTCAAACTTCCTGTAATCTTCCTGTGTGAAAACAACCTTTACGCTGTCACAACCCATATAACTACTGTAACTTTGGTTCCTGATATCGCAAAACGGGCCGGAGCATATGGAATTCCGGGAAAATCCGTGGATGGCAACGACCCGGTTGAAGTTTTCAAAGCTGCTAGCAGGGCAGTTGAGCACGCCAGGGGAGGGAAGGGGCCTACATTGCTTGAGTGTAAAACCTACCGGCAGGGCGGTCATAAACGTGATGACCCAGCGACTTACAGACCAAAGGAAGAAGTAGCTGCCTGGCTTGCTAAAGACCCCATTAAATGTTTTCAAGAGAAGTTAATGAAACTGGAAATAGTGGCCCCTAAAGATCTGGAAGTTATAAGACAGAGTGTTCTCGTAGAATTAAACGAAGCGGAGAAATTCGCGAAGGGAAGTCCGTTCCCGGAAGTAGAATCAGCCGCGGAGGGTGTCTATGCCTGAACCAAAAGGCAGAAATATCACAGTTGTGGAAGCCATCCGGGAGGCTGTTACCCAGGAAATGAAAAATGATGAATCGGTGTTCATAATCGGTGAAGATATACGTATAGGCGGCTCTTTTTTATTTACATTAGGGCTGGTGGATAAATTCGGCCCGGATAGGATCATAGATATGCCTATATCCGAGTCCGGGTTCGTGGGAATGGCTATTGGCGCGGCCATTCAGGGCCGCAGACCCATTGTGGATTTTCAGTACGGTGATTTTGTTTTGGAAGCGATGGATCAAATAATCCAGCAGGCTTCCAAGCTACATTATATGTCTGGAGGCCAGGTAAACATCCCAATTGTTCTTCAGATGCCGACAGGTGCTTCAGGCAGAGGTTCTCAACATGCGAACTCTGTAGAGGGTTTTTTCTTCCACATACCGGGACTTAAATTGGTCACTCCATCCACCCCCTATGACGCAAAAGGTTTAATGATACGATCAATCAGAGATAATAATCCAGTTATGTTTTGTGTCCACAAACACAACTACGGTAGCAAAGGCCGCCCTCTTTCAAATAGCACGATTGCAACCGGTCATGTCCCTCAAGAACCTTACACCATTGATTTTGGTAAAGCTGATATAAAAAGAACAGGAAAAGATGTTACAATTGTGTCAATTCTGAGAATGGTACACCTTTCTATCAACGCTGCTAAAGAATTACAAAAGGAAGGGATAAGTGCGGAAGTAATAGATCTTAGAACTCTTGTACCTCTTGATACGGAAACAATAATAGATTCAATTAAAAAAACACACAGGCTTGTGATTGTGCAGGAGGACAACATGAGAGGGGGCTGGGGCTCCGAAGTGTCTGCAATTGTCGCTGAAAACGCACTTTCCTACCTTGACGCGCCTATTTTACGTGTCGCGTCTTTGGACACGCCTGTTCCTTTTTCACCGCTGCTGGAAGATATTGTAATTCCCAATGAAACAAGGATTATTAATACAGTCCGCACCCAAATGGATATGAATATAAAGAAGGATTTTAATGGTCAATGACATAGTAATCCCGCAAATAGGTGAAGCCTCCTCCGAATTCTATCTTGTTAAATGGCTTAAAAATACCGGTGATCGAGTGACAGAAGGAGAGACGCTTTTTGAACTTGACATAGAGAAATCTGTTTTAGAAATAGAATCGGTTTATACCGGAATCTTAACTGAAATCCTGGTAGAGGAAGGAGAAAAAGTTATACCTCTACAGGTAGCAGGTAAAATCATAACGGATGAATGAATTGAGGGAAAAAATGACTGAAATTACCGTGAATAGCAATAAAAAAATAGACGCAATTAATATCACTGGCAATATTTCCAATTTTATCCCCGAAAATGCTCAGGGATTTATCCATCTTTATTGCCCGCACTCCACTGCCGCTCTTATTATAAGTGAATATGAGGATAAGCTGATCAAAGATCTCAAAAGTGTGGCCAACCGGCTTCTAGAGCATTGCGGACCCTTTGAACACAATGATAACAATAATCCAAACGCCTCCGCCCATATTTTAAGCAGCATTATGGGTGTCAGTACATGGGTTCCCGTTCAGAACGGCAAAATGAAATTGGGCAAATATCAAAATATTCTTTTGCTTGAACTGGATGGCCCCAAACAACGTAAAATTCAATTTTCTTTTATAAAAGCTGAATAGTAATTGTTTGTAAAATAAATAAAATTACGAATTAATACAATTTTAATGGAAAATATCGAAAAAAGAAACAGTTTTAACTGGCTTTTAAAATTAAAAGCCATTTACAATTCATTAAAAACTGCGGAAAAAAATGCGGCCGAACATCTTCTAAAACATTCGAATTTGCTATCAGGGATGACAATAACAGAGGCTTCGAAATTTATTGGGTGCAGTCAGGCAACACTATTCCGCCTATCAAAAAAATTGGGGTTCAACGGTTACCCTGAGCTCCGTCAGGCATTCAAACTTAACCGGGATAGTAAAGAATTTTATCTTTACACTGATATAAAACAGGATGATTCCAGTGAAAAAATACTAAACAAAGTTTTTTCCACCACTATTCACACCATCCAAAACACCCTGGATGTTGTGAATCTTTCTGAATATGATAAAGCTCTAAATGCGATTTTAAACGCAAACAAGATTTCATTTTTTGCTATCGGGGGAGCATCATCTGTAGCAATGATCGGATTTTATAAATTTAACCGTATCGGCTGTAATTGTACATATTATACTGATCCTGATCTATCACTTATCGCAGCCTCCCATTTAAAAAAACAGGATGTGTCAATCCTTATATCCCATTCAGGAAAAAGCAAACCTGTTATAAACGCTGCAAAATTAAGTAAAGATTCCGGAGCTACTTCAATATCAATTACTAATTTCCCTTTGTCCCCTCTGGCAAAAATCAGCGATATTATTCTCTTAACGGCAGCTTTTGCTGAATATTCATCGAGAGATATTTTAGCCAACCGAGTTGCTCAGTTATGTCTGATAGAATCCCTTTATATCGGGGTGTTTAACATCCTGCACAAAAATAAAGATGAATTATTAAGTAATGTAAACAAGATTGACGATATCATTAAGTTAAATAAAGTGTAAATCATGTTCAGCTTACCGTCATACGGGCATTATTAAGAGTGAATAAAATCTACGCAGGTTGAACAAAAGAGTGAAATTCTTTCTGTTATAAATTTTATTTAAAAATGTCCCCGGTTTCTTTGTACCAGAGCACAAAATCAAGATGGCTCAAAGGTATTTCCAGGCTTTCGGAAAACCCGGCCATTTTCTTCTCGATATTGAGATATTTTTTTCTTGACAGGCTTCCCGGGATTTCATCGATCACACAGCAGGCGTCCAGGTTCTTCAATATGTGTCTGTCCAGAATGGCGATATCGTCCCCGAAACCGATATTTCTCAAGAAATGGCCGGACTCTTTATAGCCGATACCTTTTACATTTGAGACAAACCATTCCCTTTTGTCGTACACGGAAGCATGTGCGCTGATTTTTTCTCTCAGGTTTATCCTCCCGCCCATTACAAACAGTTTTCTTGCCAGGTCTATGTATTTAGCTTTGTTGTTGCGGAAACGAACAATATTTAATTCGCCGGCGATCTGAGAAAGTGTGCCCTTAAAAAGGAGATTTTTCTGTAAAAGGTTTTTTACCGCCTTTTCGGCAGAGCGCGCCCGGGATGACGGTGTCAGAATACAAAAAACCAGCTCCTGGAATATATCCTCATCACTGCCGTTTCTCCAAAGGGCGTTAAATTCTTCGAGCCTGTCTATGATCCGGGTTTTTATTTTTTTATATACGGCCATAATCTCTTCTATTGGAGTAAGATTTTTGCTATGCATAATGTTATTTACTACCCCGGGTCATTCTACATCAAATTCTAATATCACACGCTCGCCTGCCACGAGTGAATACTTCCCCTTTTCCAGGCCATCTATAAGCACACTCGGTTCGGTAACATGCCCATGGGCCTCTATTTTTTTGCCGTCAAGGTAAAAGAAAAAACTCTTTCCCTCGGCACGCGTAATTTCGGCACAAAATTTACCGCCTTTGTCGCCAAAGATGTCAACATTCATTACATCGGTTTTCAGCCTGTATATGATTTTTTCTTCATCCCCTATATGCCCTAAAGTGCCTTTCAGTTCCAGAGGGACAAACAAATCCGGACCGGTTAAGTTTTTAATGATCCGGATCCCATCCTTTAACAGTTTAAAAACCGCCCTCCTGTGCATCAATCTCTCAGGAACATCCATCAGCTTCATCGAGTTCATCAGAAAAAGATCCTTCTCGAGAGCAAGGAGGGCCCCGGCGCACTCTTTACAGGCCAATATGTGCTCTGAAAACCTCTTTTCAGCCTCGTTTTCAAGAGCCCTGTCATAGTACAGGGATATATAATCCGGATCATTAAAACGGCATTTCTTCATCATAGCGCTCCTTTAAAAAGTTTTGAACAGCACTCTTCGTTCGCATGATCCCGGTCGAAACCGTTCCTATTGGAAATCCCAAGAATTGCGAAAGACTCTCATAGGAAGGAGTTAATTTCACTCTTTTATATTCATCTAACACTTTATTCCTTTTTTTCTTTAATTTTTCCACCTCTATCTTATTATTTTCTTCCTGACTTTTTAATATGCCATAATAGAGATCGTTCAATCTCTGGAACAGCTTATTTTTGAGCCTGTATTTTTCCAGCATTGTGTTCCTGATCACGCTGATCCCGTTAAGAGATTCACGAAAGGATTTATCAAGATAAATAGATATAAAACTGATATCTTCAGGTCTTATGGTCTCGATAAAATACAGGTGAAAAAATAATCTATGTTTTTCCTTTAAATCTATTATTATTTCATTAATAAGCCTGTCAAACTTTAAAAATTCCCCGTAGTTTTTACCGTCACCGATAAAATTGTGCAGGCTTTGATTACTTTCATAGCCGTAATCAAATGAAACCGCCCCGCCCTGCTCTTCGACCCTGTTTTTCAGCTTTTTCCCTCTGACAAAATTGAGGTACCTGTTCCTCAGAACGACGGTAAACCATGTGATAAATTTAACATCTGTTTCCCTGTATCCATTTAGTATGGCTTTCATTCTGGTAAGAACATACTCAAAAAAATCCCCGCAGGTATCCACGCTCATGCCGAAAGCTACACGGGGGTAATTATATATAAAGTTGGACAGCATTTCGATCAAAAGGGTATAGCTTTTTTCATCACCCTTTTTATACAGTTTTACAGCCTCTTTGATCCTGCTGTCAGGCGGTCGACTTTTCATATATTAACCGGCTTTCTCCAAATAATGAAAATGCGAGGGGTACAGGGTTTTTTCCTGTGTATGATTCACACATAGCCCTGTTGAACGCGTACCCGATCTCGCAATTATTTATCAGCAGCTCGTAGAAACAAAGAACAAAATCGGTGACGCCTCCATCCGTGATCTTCCATCTTGATGAAACAACATTTTTCACACCCGCTTTAAGAAAACTCGACGCAAGCTTCAAAGTATTTCCGCAGGAGCATGAAAAGACCAGATGAGGGCATCGCTTTGCGCCCGCAATATCCAGGGCAGTAAAATGAGACTCTCCGAGGTCCCAGGCGGGTGACGAGTCATCCGGACTGCTGTGTCCGGAAAAATGTACTATGTCGTACTGTGAAAACCAATCGACCAGCCTGTCCTTTAGCCGGTCCCTTGAATAAAAATCAACAGATATCCCCATTGCTGAAAAAAAATCATACAGCTTCAGCCCCTCATCATAAGCACCGCTGAAACTGCCTGAAGGGTCAGCAATGATAAGAACTCTTTTGACCCTCGCAGTTTCGTGTCTTTTTCCTTCATCCCCTCGAAAAGCAAGAAAATTATTTTCAAAAATAAAAGCCCCGTCATAGGAAATTTCGAAAGGTATATCATTTACCCTTGCATCCCCCGCTATGTATATACTGAATCCGCCTCTTGTAAACACTTTTTCAAGCCCTGTACCCCTGAATACGGCATCATAAACCAATCGGCCGATATCCTTCAGCGATTCTGTGTAATTTTCCATGTTCGAGGTCTGTAACAGGTTTTCCCCTATTTTCATTTTTCGCTCCAGCACAGACCGGAAATTTGCGGTCAACTTGAAGGTAAAATCTGAAAATTGGGTCCCCCTGTTGATCTCGATCACAGTTGCCCTGCCATCGTCACCTGAAAATGATATGTTTATGATCAGGGGGATTTTCTCGTTATTTACTTTATTGAGCTCTTCAAAAAATATGCTCTCATCTTTTTTCTTTAAAAAAAATGTATCCTCGCCCTTCTTAAATCCGGCAAAACGGAAAGGCAAACCCTTTTCAAAGACCTGTGAACAGTCCACCCGGGTACTTATGTAGTGATAATGGCTGCCGGTTTTCCCATATCCATTAAACGGCCCGGATTTCGGATTTTTCTCTTCATTCACGTCTTCCGAGCTTTTGATAAAAGGCCCGGCTATTTTCATGTTTTCAAAATCATAAAGAAATACAATGTCCCCTTTTCTCAGCTGGTAGATATTAAAACGTTCAATCAGGCTGCGCGGGATGCGGATCAAACCTGTCTTGAGGGTTTTAACAAGGTTGTTCTCATCAGTGTGTATCAGATAGGCCATGGTTCCGTCAAAATCTAAATTCCCCGTAAGTATAAGGGTTTTAAATACTTTTTTTCAGGCTTCAACCCGCAGGTTTCAGCAAGCCGGTACGCGTTTCGCGCGCTTGGATAGGCAAATACCGTTTTTATTTTAATATCAGTGTCATCCCGGATCATAATGCTCCTGTGATCTTTTTCCGATGATATAAGACATTCGGGGGCATTCTCTTTAATAAATGAAAAAAAATCTTCCCTGTTCAATGCAAGATAATCAGTTACGCTTTCCCCTTCTCTGTAGCAGGCAGTATAGACTTCCTGTCTTCCGGATCTTATGAACGGGATGGCCGAATTATAACATTTTCTTATTGCAAATGCAAGAAGGTCAAGTGAAGGTATACCGAGTATCGGAATCCCCCGGACCTGACACATTGTGTTTGCAAAAGACAGACCTATACGTATTCCTGTAAAAGACCCCGGACCCATTCCGGCGTATATTTGTGTTATATCACTTACCGGCCTGTTAATACTTTTCAACAAAAAATCAACAGCGTTGACTATATTCTGGGAGTGAGTTACATCATGCAGAAGTTCCAGACTGGCAATTTCGGCATCCTGGAATATGGAAACGGAAAATGCTTTTGTGGAAGTTTCAATAGAAAGAATCAAAATTCTTTCCTTTCAATCGAAATAGACCTGCATTCCTCATGGATTCTGAATGAAATAATGATAAACCTGTTCAGTTTTTCTGCCATTTTCTCACCCCATTCTATGACCGTTACTCCCTCTTCGCTGTATAGATAATCCTCGAGAAGATCGTCCATCTCGGATATATTTTCGATCCTGTAAAAATCAAAGTGATAAAGATCCAGGCTGCCCTTATATATGTTCATAATTGAAAAAGAGGGGCTTGTCACATTTTCCCCGATATCGAGCGATCCGGCGATCCCCTTCGTAAACACGGTTTTCCCGCATCCCAGACCGCCGGTGAGCAGTACAACTTCTCCGCCTTTTAAAGTCTTTCCGAGATCCGATCCGTAATTGATCGTATCCATAAATGATTTTGATATATATTCCATTCTATCAAATACCCGGTTTTATTAATAAATCGTCAATGTCAGGCTGAACAACAGGCTGGAGGAGGGATCCACTCGTTGAAAGATATTTATTTCTCTTGAGAATGAAAAGTATAATTTAATTCCACCCCGAAAAGCACAATTACCCATGTACAATACAGCCATATTAAAAAGATGGGGATAAAGGCAAGAGAGCCGTACAGTACATTGATCTGCGGTATTACCCGTACATATATGGTTAATCCTCTGCGCAGCAGGTACCACAACGACCCCGTAACAACACCTGCCGTAAGGGCATGCGCAAATTTCACTTTCCTGTGGGGAATAAATGAGTACACAACAAACAGCAAAACCCAGTGCAGAACAAGGGAAAAAAACTTTGTCAAACGTAAATTGAATTTCATAAAGTCAGGGAGATAGCTCAGGTACTTCTGAAACGACAGATAATTCTGCAGATAAAAAGTCGCGACTATGAGCGCTGGGACGCACACGATGATAATAATAAATTTCAGAAAAGTGTACAGGATGGCCCTGGAGCGTCTGCTTCTCCAGATATGGTTCATTCCCCTGCTCAACGCGATGAAAAGCAAAAAAGCAATACCGATGGTAACAATTATTCCGAAAAAACCGATCGAGCCGGTGTCCTCCAGTATAGACTCAATATATCCGACAATTTTTGCTGTCATTTCCGGGAGGATATAATCTGATATGACCCTGAACAGCTCCTCTTTAATACGGTCATAAAAGCTGAACCTTCTGAGCCCGAGCAGTATGATCGTTAGAAGAGGGACCAGGGAGAGAAGTGAAACAAAGCTCAGCGCCCGTGCTTCAATATCGCAGCGGTCTTTTATAAAACGTTTCAGGGTCTGTGCGGTGATCCTGTATATCCGGATTAAAAGATTCAAATGTCTCAAACCCTCGTTTTTCATGGATTAGCGGTAAATATAAATAAGGGGAGCGCATTGTCATAAAGTCTGGTAATTATAAAGAACAGCAAATATTTCATTTTTATATTTTTTGTCCATTTTCGTCGTCTGAATATTCATCACCCATGTTTTTCTCGAGGCATCTCTTTCAATCCTTTTAACTTTTCCATACCCCAGGACCTTGTATCCCTCTCTCAGTTCAAAGTCCACCCGGACAAAATTATTTTTACCTACAGGCGCCGTTGTTTCGATGGACAGACCCCCGACAGAAATATCGATGATCGTTCCCCAGTGTGTTTCCTTTTTGTCCACAAGGGCTTTTTTCTTCCCGCCTTCCGTGATTATACGCATTTTTGAGAAAAATACAGGCAAGCGAACATTTTTTCTGGGATAAAGCCTTTTTTGTATTCTCGCAATCTTATATGTGTGTCTTAAACAAATTGCCTTGAGTTCTTCGGTGATAACTACGTCGATCACCTTTGAATCAAAAACATACACCGCGTCATTTTCTCGCCAGAAGGAGCATTTTACTTTTTTTCGGGCCCAGTTTATTGTTTTACCCTGTGGAAGAACAGGAATACTCACACTCAGGTAATCAGTAACGTTTTTAACCACATGTGTAGTAAAATACCCGTAATCCTGGGTCCCCAGCCTCATTCTAACACCAACATCAATGCCTCTTGTCGAACGTATTATCCTGCCGCTGCGGCCCCTTGATATTTTATTCCGTAACCGGTAGTACATGTTTATCAAATCAGCGTTGGATTCATCCTTTGTCTCCTGAAGGGTCAGTCTTCTGACAGCCCTCTGTATGCATGAATCAAGAATTGTTGCGGAGGTAAATATCAGCGTCGGGTTTGCGACATTTCGGCTAATAACCAGCTTTTTTAGTACTGCGGTCTCTTTTTTAGACAGCGTCCTCATTTTAGCTATTTGATAGAAATCGTGCCAGCCGGTCCCGGAGGACCTGCCCGGTCTTCGCTTAGTGACACCCATTTTAACAGCTGCTATAAAAAAGGCTGCGCCTATCACCACCACAACCACAAGGAGGATTATATATTGGCCGGTTGTCGGAGCGGTGATACGGAAAGCTTCTATTTCCAAGTTTTTACTCCGGTCAAATCCTGATGAGCTACAGAAAATCAATGTATTTTTAACTCAGGATAAGAATGAATTTAATCCCTCAATATGAACTTCTATACATTTTATCGACACATAGATACAGAAATTTAGAGAACAGCATTTGCTGTACAGCGATAGGCGAAGATATTTAAGAGCAGTTCAGCCGGTAATTACTTAAGACGGTTATATATCTGGGGAATATTTTTTTGACCTTTCCCTGGAGAATATTTATTGAGTATAAATACCACCTCCAGTTTCTTTTTTCGTGGCAGTCTCGCCGGAACAACCATTTTCAGCGGTAATTTAAGATCATCTGCTCCGACAAAGATCTCAATGCCTAAACCCCCCACCTGTTTTATTTTCCTGGCGGGAATTAAAGTTTTTAAAGATATCTTTGGAATACTGATCTCTGTCTCACCTTCGTCCGCGAAGTGTACGGTACGCACCGATCTCGGCTCTAAAAAATCAAATGTGTATGTCTCGTTGATCACGGCGGGATTGTTTCGAAAAAAGTAAATCATCGAAAATAAGTCAAAAACGTAATTTTTGGATTGAATATGTTTTTCTTCACCCGTGTTTTCGTCGTAAAGTATAACAAGATTTTCATTCTGTTTGATGTCGTATATGTAGAACCCTTCACTCTTTCCCTCAACAAAATCTTTTTCGATCCTGACAGGAAGAAAGGTGTTTTTATCGATATAGATCGTCCATTTGTCATTTAATTTATAAAAAATGCTTATCAAACCTGCTGTCTTTGACAGCCCCTTTAGAACATATGTTTCCACCCCGTTTATTTTCCGTTCGGCTTCCAATTCGAGCGTCTGATATCCCACGTACAGTCCGGCCGCGTAGATTTTGAACTTGAGTTTTTCACCGACAGAAAAAGCCGAATTACCGTTTGCGGCAAAAGTTGCCGACACAAAAACAATGTTTATTCCTAAAAGAAATAGTAAGATCTTTTTCAAGTACTCTGACATCTTCATTCCCGGCCCCTTTTATTCAAGTATAGATAATATTATCCGATTTTGCCAGGATTTATTTGCCGAAGAAGCTGCTGATGTCATTCATCGTGACAAAAATGAGTACAGCGATCAGGACTATGAACCCGAAAGCCTGGATCTTCTGTATTACTTTGAGATTTGGTTTTTTTCTGGCAATGAGTTCATAGAGGGATATGACGACATGGCTTCCGTCAAGGGCAGGGAACGGGATCAGGTTCATGATAAAAAACGCTATACTGATGTAACTCAGTACCTGCAGAAAGTAAGTGAACCCCTCTTTTGCGATAACACCGGAAAGATAAACTAATTTTGCGGGCCCGGCCACAGCAGACCTGGCCCTGATTTTACCGCTGAAAACTAAATAAATACCCCGGACCGTATCGTTAACTCCCTCTATTGATTTTAAAACCCCTCTGCCGAAGGATATATGGACAGGGAACTTTTCAGCCCTGTATGTATCCGTCTGGAAAGATATACCGGCGGAATCGTACCCTTCCATCTCTTTTGGGATTAAAATAAGTTCTTTTTGTCCGCTTTCGCGTGAGATAATAACCGCCAACACGCTGCCGCTTTTGCCTTTAATCGCATTGTAAAAATCCATATGGTGCAATATCTTTACACCATCGACTGAAAGAATAATATCCCCTTTTTCAAAACCACCCACTTCGGCAGGCTCACCCGGGACAATATCACCTATTACAGGTTCAACCCATGGATAAATACCGATCAACCCCCGGCCGGTCTCTCTATCGAGCTTCGGCACTACCAGCAGCTCATGTAAAGTCCCTTCCCGAAGTACCTTCATCTGAATGGGCTTTAGTGCGTTTCGTACAATATTTTCAGTAATATCATCCCAGTTGGTGATATTCTTCCCGTTTAACTCAACTATTACATCACCATCGAGCAATCCTGCCGACTGGGCCGGGGTTTTTCTGTCCTCCCCTGTAATATCCTGGGCCTCTGCGAGGAGGATCCTGTTTGAGAAAGTCCTGATCTCGTAACCGATGATAATGATCATTGAAAACAGCAGCACCGCAAAAATGTAATTAAATACCGGCCCGCCCAGGGCCACGAAGATCCTTTTAAAAGGCGAGCTCGAATAATATTCATCCGGGCTGTCCTGCAGATCGTCCCTTAAAGAATCTCCCGCGAGTTTACAATAACCGCCGAAGGGTATCCATCCAAGCTGTATTTTTGTCTCTTTCCATTTGAACGATACGAGACCTTTACCCCACCCGATTGAAAACACCTCGACCCTGATGCCCACAGCCCTGGCCATCAGGAAATGGCCAAGCTCATGAACGAATATCAAAATGCCTATAGAAATAATTCCCAGTAAGATTGTTGTTGCCATGATTTTATTTATTACCTCTTGAAATATTTATTTTTTTAAAATTCAGATGACAGCAAATATCTTTAAAAGCAAATAATAAAAGGGAACAGATAACAATATGCTGTCAAACACATCAAGCACCCCGCCAAGACCGGGCAAAAAACCGGAAGAGTCTTTTGCACCGGCTTTTCGCTTAACTATTGATTCACATAAATCTCCCAGGGGCGCGAAAACAGAGATCAGAAACCCTGCCGCAACTGACTCGGTAAAACCCAGATACAGCCTAGGCCGCAGGGCAAGCTGCAGTCCGGCCGCGATCATGATTGTCAATACAAATGACCCTATGTATCCCTCAAGGCTCTTATTCGGGCTGTATTTGATCAAGCCTCTTGTTCTTCCCAGGAAGGTGCCTATGAAATAAGCAAGCGCGTCGTTTAACCATCCAAGGAAAAACAGAAAGTATATTAAAATATACCCCTGTGGTTCCAGTCTTATGACCCATATAATAAGGGGAAAGACCGATGTATAAATATAGCAGGCGCTGAAAACCAGTAAATATTTCCCGCTGCTTTTCATTCCGAAACCCGCAAAAGTCCCTATAAACACGAGCGCCATGTAACCCGCTATTATATATAAGATACCCATTGAATGGGATTTGAAAAAGACATTTATGTAACTGGTCAGCAATAGAGCCAGGCCCGGTATATGGGACCATAAAACAGCAAACCCGCTATCTTCTATCCCGTAAATTTTTTTTAACAAATTGTATAATTCTTTTGACCCGAGGTAGGACAGGGCGAGAACAAAACATAAAAGGAGGATCGAATTTAAAAAGTCCGCGTATATAACATAAATTAATACAGGAATAAGTATTACTGAAGTAATTATTCTACGAAGCATTTACAATTTATCGAATTAATTTAGTTCTTGGTGAACAATTCACCAACTCACTTTATTGAGCCGTCTCACCGCGACTAATTAGTTCTATTTAACTTTTTATGTTTAACTAGGTAATAATTTAAAATTTACTTGAATTATTAAAAAACACAAATTGTGCACCAAGAACTAATTATTGATCGGGTGATTGTTTCGGGAAAAATTACACACCGCCGAAACGCCTTTCCCTTCTCCTGTAGTCAGAGATCGCCCCAAGGAAAACCTCGGCGCTGAAATCCGGCCACAGTACGTCCGTCACCCAGATCTCGGTGTACGCGATCTGCCACAGAAGAAAATTGCTGACCCTCATTTCACCGCCCGTGCGTATCAACAGGTCAGGGTCCGGCATTCCATGGGTAAAAAGAAAACTCTCGATTTTATCCTCGGTGATATCAGATACCTTTATCTCATCCTGCCGAACGAGAGTACAGAGCTGTTTGACAGCATTTGTCAGCTCGCTTCTGCCGCTGTAGTTGAAAGCGATGTTTAAATACAGTTTTCGTTCGACCGCGTTATTTCTTTCCATGTTTTTAATTATTTTAATTATGAACGGGGGGAGGTTTTCGGTGTCACCCAGATGAACGAAATAAACGCCTTTGCTCTTTAACCGGTTAAACTCTCTATTAAAAAATACTTCTGAGAGTTTCATAATACCGCTGACTTCTTTACCGGGCCGCTTCCAGTTTTCTTTTGAAAACGCGTATATGGTAAAATATTTTACACCCAGCTCCAGACATTTTTCAACGATTTCCCTTACGCGCCCTGCACCTACCCTGTGGCCCTCTGTCCTGGGCAGCCCGTGCTTTTTGGCCCACCTTCCGTTGCCATCCATTATAACCGCAACATGATCCGGTATTTTTCTTTCAGTTTCTGTCAGGTCCTGTTCTCTCACCTAAATTTCCATGATCTCCGTTTCTTTTATTTCCATAAGTTTGTTCAGCTCGTCGATATATTCATCAGTTATTTTTTGAATATCTATTAATACTTTCTTTGAGTCGTCTTTACTTATATGGTCTTTCTTTTCGGCCTCTTTTACCTCTTCGTTGCCGTCTCTTCTAATGTTTCTTATCGCGACCCGTGTGTCTTCTGTCTTTCCTTTTGCGATCTTCACAAGCTCTTTCCGTCTTTCCTCTGTCAGAGGCGGAATTGAGATCCGGATCACTTTTCCGTCATTGCTCGGATTGAGCATTAGGTCCGATTTATGGAACGCTTTCTCTATAAAAGGAAGGGCCCCTTTGTCCCACGGCTGTATCACGACAAGTCTCGGTTCAGGCGCCGATATTCCGGCGATCTGTCTCAACGGAATTCTGTTCCCGTAGTACTCAACCATCAATCCTTCGACAAGTGAAGTGCTGGCCCTGCCTGACCTGATTTTTTTAAAATCTTCATTTAAACTTTCTACCGACTTGTCCATCCGCTGTCGTACTTTCTTTTTGATCTCTTCATACATGGCTCACTCCTTTATATAGGTTCCAAGGTTATCACCCATAACTATCCTGACGATATTGCCGCTTTGATTAATGTTGAATACTCTAACAGGCAGATTCCCATCCCTGCACAGAGAAATTGCCGTCATGTCCATCACTGTTAGATTTCTATCAAGCACGTCGTTGTATGTGAGAGTTTTGTAAAACCTGGCATCATCGTGAACTTCAGGGTCTTTGTCAAATACCCCGTCTACTTTTGTTGCCTTTATAAACACCTGGGCGTTTATCTCGAGAGCCCTGAGCGCGGCCGCAGTGTCGGTTGTAAAATATGGGTTCCCTGTTCCGGCAGCGAAAATGACAATAGTTTTATCAGATAAATAAAAAGCGGTCTTATTTAGGTCAATACTCTCTGTCACGGTGTCGATGTGAAGGGCTGACTGAAGTATAACCGGGGCGCCGATTGATTTAAGGATACTCTCGAAAAGCAGGCCGTTTATTATGGTCGCTGTCATTCCCATGTAATCGGACATGTTTCTATCCAGCCCGTATCCTGCCAGCTTTTCACCTCTTATGATGTTTCCACCGCCGATCACCAGGCCGATCTCGACACCCTTCTTTTGAACCAGCGCGATCTCCGACGCAATTCTTTTAACGATTTCAAGATCAAACACAGAGTCGGGGCCTCCAATAGCCTCTCCGCTTATTTTTAGAAGTACCCGTTTATACTTCGGCTTTCTATTCTTCTCCAAGTTTGAACCTCGCCAGCCTCTCTATAGTAAATTTACCTTTTATTTTCTCCTCTGTTTGTTTGAGATATTTACCAACTGTCAGGTCGCTGTCCTTGACATACTTTTGCTCCAGGAGGCACATCTGCGCAAAAAACTTTTCCAATCTTCCTGCTACTATCTTTTCGATTATTTTTTCCGGTTTGCCGCTGTCTCCGGCCTGCTTTGAAAGCGCCTTCTTTTGATCCTCGACCACATCCGCCGGGACATCGTCCCTTGATACTGCTATGGGATCCATTGATGCAATCTGAAGCACGACATTGTCAATAAACTCTTTAAAGTCTTCATGCTGACCGACAGCCTCGTCATCAATCTTGAGCTCTATTATTACACCGACTTTTCCGCCGAGATGAATATAGGAGTGAAGGACGCTTAAACTTTCGTCACTTTTCTTAAAACGCTCTATCTTACGTAGAACTATATTTTCACCGAAAGAAGCTATCGCTTCCTTAACACCGGTCTTCACTTTTTCGGAAAGATTCTCGGCGCCTTCATCAAGGACCGCGAGGGCAGTTTTCTGTACGAAATCCGTGTATTTATCTGTCCTCGAGACAAAATCAGTTTCACAGTTCACCTCAATCATTACGACCTCACTGCCGCCGCTGCTGTAGACAACTGTTATTATCCCTTCTTTTACCTCTCTTGTGCTCCTTTTTTTTGCTTCCGCGAGACCCTTTTCTCTTAAAAACTTTACAGCTTTATCAATATCGCCGTTGCTTTCGGCCAGCGCCTTTTTACACTCCATTATACCGGCACCGGTTTTTTCGCGAAGCGTTTTAACGTCCTGAGCGCTAATGGTCAATTTAGACCTCCCTCGAAATATTTGTCACCCTTTATCTGTAGCTTCTTATTTTTCGGAATCCTTTTTTTCACCAGTTTCCTTTGAGTCAGCTGCATTTTCTTCGGCTGCCGGCTCTTCTGCTCTTTCCTCAGCCTCCGGCGCCGCTTTTTCTTCGGCTGCCGGCTCTTCTGCTCTTTCCTCAGCCTCCGGCGCCGCTTTTTCCTCGGCTGCCGGCTCTTCTGCGCTTTCCTCAGCCTCCGGCGCCGCTTTTTCCTCGGCTGCCGGCTCTTCGGAAGAAGGTGCTGTTTCTTTTTTTTGTTCACGTTCCTTCACATCAATTTGATCCGGTATTTCATCTTCTGCTGCGGCCCTGTCAGGCTCATCCGCAGGTACGGTTTTTTTCGCGCCTCCGTCAACCATTATTTCATCGGATAGATCCTCCTCTTCCGATAAATACCCCTCCTCCTCTATCGCGTCAGCCTTCGCTTCTTCCTCCTCGAGAGAAATAATTTTTGTTTCCTCGGCAATCTCTAATTTACCTGCTTCATTTTGTCCTTCGATTACTGCAGAAGAAACTATAGAAGCGAAAAGGTTTATCGCCCTGATAGCATCATCATTACCG
>DRHN01000451.1 GCA_011049595.1 Spirochaetota bacterium
AAAATGTTAACTCAAAGGCTATGCCTTTGAAAATCTTTTGGCTTATAAAAAAGCTACCTTCTTTGCAGGTGGTTTTTTTACTTAACGGGATTTTCAAATCTCGCGAGAAAGGTGTCGACTTGATTGATCCGCTCCGAAAGTTCTTCAAGCCGCGATTCAATTATTGCTTCATAATCAAGCTCACTTTCCAGGATAAGATACAGCTCGTCCTCCCATTCGTCTATGCTGATCCTGCCCGGAATATCGGCTGAAGCCGCGGCATGCTTTTTTGTTTCCTCCCAGTAGTTAAGCCCGACCCTGTAATAATATTGAGCGATCGTAAAACTTTTTTTCAGTCTGTCAGCGTACCAGAGATTGAAAAAATAGACATTTTCCTTGTCGAAACGGCGGCCGAGCTGCATGTAGCTGTCTATGATAAGCAGGCAGACATGCATTTTGAACAGTGATTTATAACGCTCGTGATCTTCTTCCGTCTTGATCAAGGCGAGGCTTTTTACAGGGTTGTCAAAGGGAGCTTCGAGGGCCCACTGCATGAAGCGGATGTTTCTCTCAAGAGGAGCGTTCGTGTAGTACAAATTCATTACGTAAAGGTAAAACTCTTCGGCATAATACAACCTCCGTGCATATACGGGCTGGGTAAATAAAAGAAATAAGATCGAAAATGCAGCAATAATTCTGTTTTTCATTCCATTAAATTAATCGTCATCCTGCATGCTAATCTTAAATTGACTCGAGGTTGTATATTTATTATTTTGCACACTATAAAATCTATCGGAAAACAAAAGGGAGGCTGTATTGAAAACTGATGATTTTGAACAGGGTTTGACCTTCGATGATGTTCTTTTAAGGCCCGAATACTCTGCTGTAATACCCGGTGACGTGGACCTTTCCACAAAATTGAAGAATATCTCCCTGAATATTCCAATTATCTCTGCGGCGATGGATACAGTGTCCGGATACAGAATGGCGATCGCTCTTGCCCGTGAGGGAGGTTTTTCCGTTATACATAGAAATTTTTCAATCGAGGACCAGGCAGCGGAGGTGGACAGGGTAAAAAGATCTCAAAGCGGCATGATCATAGACCCGGTAACCCTGGGTCCGTCCGCTCCCATAAAAGATGCCTTGAAGATCATGAAAGATTTCCGTATTTCCGGAATTCCGATTACCGAGAACGGGGAGCTTGTCGGGATCCTTACAAACAGGGATCTCAGGTTTATAAATAATTTTGATCAGCCGGTCAGCAATTTGATGACCCATGAAAAGCTTATAACAGCACCCGAGGGGACCACGCTGGAGCAGGCGAAAAAGGTTCTTCAGAAATACAAAATCGAAAAACTCCCTATCGTGGACAGGAACAGGCAGCTGATGGGACTTATTACGATAAAGGACATACAGAAGGCGGTGGAGTTTCCCCTGTCCTCGCTTGATGAAAAAAAGAGACTGATCGCTGCAGCAGCTGTCGGCCCTTCTGATGATCTTAACGAAAGAGTGGAAGCCCTGATTTCCGTGAATGTGGATGCGGTCGTGATAGACACAGCGCACGGCCACACAAAAAAAGTAATAGACGCTACCGGAAACCTGAGAAAACGGTATCCCGATCTTCTCATTGTAGCCGGCAATGTGGGTACCGTTGAAGGGACAGAAGAGCTTATAAAGGCGGGCGCTGATATTATTAAAGTCGGGATGGGCCCGGGCTCGATATGCACGACCAGGATCGTCTCCGGCGCAGGGGTCCCCCAGCTGACGGCGGTCATTAACTGCAGTGAAGCCGCCGGGAAATCCGGTGTCCCGGTTATCGCGGACGGTGGGATACGTTATTCGGGGGATGTGGTAAAAGCCCTTGCTGCCGGCGCGGATGCGGTTATGATCGGCAGTATTTTCGCGGGCACCGACGAGAGCCCCGGAGACAAGGTGATCTACCAGGGGAGGTCCTTTAAAGAGTACAGGGGGATGGGTTCCGAAGGCGCGATGAAAAGAGGGGCCGCGGACAGATATTTTCAGGAAGCTAAGACAAAGTTTGTGCCTGAGGGTGTCGAGGGCCTTGTGCCCTACAAAGGGGATGTAAAGGACCTCGTGTTCCAGCTTATAGGCGGAATAAAAGCGGGTATGGGTTATGTTGGTGCCGGGACGTTAAAAGAGCTTAGGGAAAAGGGCCGTTTTATAAAGATCTCGTTTTCGTCCCTGAAAGAGAGCCATGCCCATGATATTCAAATAACAAAAGAGCCGCCTAACTACTACTACCCGGAATACGAGTAGCTCTGGAACTGCAAATCGTGCAAGGGGTCTATTTTTTCACAACCCGGCTGCCTTTACCATTTAAATTCGAAGTTTATGAGAACGTTCTGTGCGGGGTTTGCCCCGGGATAGGCACCCAGCTCATCCACATAATAGATAAAATGCATGTGATATACCTTGAAATTAAGCCCCAGACCGCCGGTAAGGTAACCGCCATCGAAACCGCCGTATATTTCCATGACCCTCAAAGTGCTGAAACTGAGCCCGAACTTGATATTTGAGAAGGGTGATGAATAATCAAGGAGATCGGAATAGTCGACAGCAATGATAAGGTTTTTAAAATTTTTTGATTCACCTGAAGCCGTGAGTGGATAAACGGCTATACCGAACGGTATCCTCGGCTTTATATAGCTATTGGGATAATCTTCTTCCTGTGTTTGAGACAGCATCTGCCAGTTGCTGAAGCCCGTGCCGAAAAAATCTGTAAAGGCAACACCGACAGAGAACACGGGTACCGGCCTGTACAGGAGCCCGAAATCCGCGCCAAAGCCGATAGATTTCGCGATGGGTGCCTGGGATGTGTCCATGGCCATGCTCATAACTTCCAGCATCGTACCGCTTTTTTCGATCTTCGACCTTAAAATAACCTTCAGATTTATCCCGGTGTAAAAGTTTTTCAGGAAAGGCAATTCCATCCCGTACCCGCCAATGAAACCAAGATCACCATATGCTGTGTACTCGGCGAAGGGGGTGAAACCGCCCGGTCTTGTGTCGAGGATCGAGCTCACGTTGTCGTAAAAAGCGAACCCGAAATTATTTCCAACTCTCGCGAAAAAAACAGGCCCGCCCACACCGAGGGCCAGTGTCGTGTTGTTGAAATAAGTTGTGAGGTTGCCAGGGGCGAAAACGTTCACACCCGAAATAATGCCGCCGTACACATTGAGCGCCGGGGTGTCCACGTTGGCTTTGATGCTGAGCGAAAAAACGGAGGTGATGCTTTCTTTTTGCGCGCCGTATCCGGCCGGGTTGTAAAAAACGGTTGATTCACCTGCGGCTACAGCCGTGTATGCCCCGCCCATCCCCCTGATCTTCGGGATCACAGGTCTTGCTAAAGGTTCCGTGTTGTCAGCAGCAAGCACAAGCCCGGAGGGAAAGGCCAGCATAATTAAAATTAGAGCTGATATTGTTATTAATATGTTTTTTCCGGTTTTCATGACGGGTTTTATCCTTATTTATTAAACTCTGTATTTCAAAACCCTTTTTTCATTTCCCTTTCAGGACATACAGGCTATTTTTTTCTCATGGAGTAAGTCCATTGTTTACCCAGTCACTTATACCGGTTTTCATGTCCGTAATATCCTGCTGGCTCATTCCTATCGGTAAATTTGAGTACATGTAAGTACATGCGTTGTCCGCATTTGTGAGATAGACCATCATTTCTGATTTGGAGCTGGGGTCTGTTCTAACATACACGTATAAACCGTTATTAACAACATCAGCTTGATCCCATGTATCAATGTGAAATTGTTCACTACCGGCTGTCGGATAATCTGTGTTATTAGTATCCTTCAGTATTTCATGAATTTCATCGTTGATTGTGTCTGGGCTTGCCCAGGGGGCGGTGGTGTACGCGTTTGCTATCCTTATAGCCCCCACACCCGTTGCCGCGATCATGTTTGTCTCGTATGTGTCCTGCAGTCTGCTGGCTGCCATGTCAGCGCCCAGGATACTCATAGCAGAAGTGTAATCGGCTGCGGCGAGCTTCATGGTGGCGAAGAAAGTAACATAGTCGCCACCTGGTTCTACCAAATCAATGATTATTGCACCGGGTTTACTGATATCAAGATCGCCGTTTATTACTTTTTCTGTAACGGTATTTACATTACTTGATGCGGAGTTCAAGTATGATGCGCCCCTCCCCACATAGGCTTCCGTAAGGGTTTCGCCGCTCGCGCTCTGAATGACATCGGTGAAATAATCGATAGCCAGGTCATAATCTCCGTCTGCCATGGCGTTGTAACCGGCATCGAGCTTGGCATCGTTTCCCATTTTTGAAGGATCCACGAGCGGGCTGAATATG
This sequence comes from Spirochaetota bacterium, assembly GCA_011049595.1. Lineage (GTDB taxonomy): Bacteria > Spirochaetota > B62-G9 > B62-G9 > DRHN01 > DRHN01. Next base: position 4,316 of record DRHN01000451.1, read on the forward strand.
TTGATCGGTCTGCAGGATGCAATCAGAAGTAGACCTGTTATCAGTAAAATTAATAAAAGGAGTCTTTTTACAGCCATTTTTTCTCTCCTGAATGGCTTTATTGATAATTTCGGCCTGTTGAACAGATTAACCCATTCTGAATTCTTCTTCTTATTAAACTATAACACAAAAACAATAACATTTCTAAATTTTTACAGGAATTTTATCGTTTTGTTGTTTTATGCGGCCTCAAACCGGAAAAAGACGTTGCAAATTTGACAAAAATATATACAATATTAATTATCTTGAAGATGTTGCGTATCTTGTGTCGTGAGGTAAGCAAATCGGGCGGCAATCATGACGGAAAAAAAAGCCCCCCGAAAAGGAGGAACGGGGGGCAGAAAAAAAAACATCTCCTAGGGGAGTCGAACCCCTGTTGCCGGGATGAAAACCCGGTGTCCTAACCACTAGACGAAGGAGACAAATGAGCCGCGAAGGGATTGAACCTTCGACCCACGCCTTAAAAGGGCGTTGCTCTACCAACTGAGCTAGCGGCCCTCGTTGCGAATCAATATAGTATTCCTGATTTACACCGTCAAGATATTTTTCCATGGGTATAAAGCGGATATTATTATATAATATAGCACAAAAAGTTTATATTACATTGGTACCTTAATGCGGACAAGCCGCATTCTTTACTAAAAGAATTTTCTTGCCTTAAAAGCAAGAAAATCGTTGTTAAGGTCATAATACCAATTTTCTTGCTTTTTTGGCACAAACTTTAGTTTGCCACAAACTTCAGTTTGCAAGAAACATTCTATAAAGTCGGGCAAGCCCGAAGTTGCAAGAATCCGGCTTGCTAAGGGTTTGGGAGCATTGAATTGTACAGCATGACAGGATATGCGTCTAAAAGTTTTGAGTATCAGGGTTTTAATATATTGATCGAGATAAAATCATTAAATAATAAATTCCTTGATATCAGGTTCCGGCTGCCCGCTTCCCTTGGCTATAGTTCCCCGGGATCGATTTCCCCGCCGGGAGGAAGATCCTCAAGGGATGCTAAAGCCTCACCGGGAGGGGGACCCTCGGGAGGGAAACCCCCTGGTTCCCTGGAATGGAGGCTTAGAAAGATCATAAAACAGCATGTAAAAAGGGGTAAGATAGAGGTGCTGATCTCTTTAACTGCTGAGGAAGACCAGGAGTTTACAGTAATAAAATCGATAATCGACAGATACTGCGGCATTATCAAGAAAATACAAGATGAAACCAGTTTTAATATTCAGATTTCTTTATCTGAAATTTTATTGATGAAAAATTTGTTAAACCCCCATGAGGATATTATACGTCCGGATATATCCGGAGAAGTAATTGAAGAGATGTTCGGGGAAACCTTAAAAGCATTCCAGGAATCAAGGAGCATTGAGGGGGAGGATACGAAAGAGGACATTTTCGGCTGTATTGAGATGATAAAAATATCGATCGAAAAGATCGAAAAGGAATATCCGCCGATCGTTGATAAGTTTAAAATACAGCTGAAGGAAAAGATCAGAAATCTTGTAGGTGAAAAACTGGATGAATCAAGGCTCATAATAGAGGCAGGTATATACGCCAGCAAGGTGGATGTGAGCGAGGAAATCTCCAGAATAAACGGGCACACACTGAAGTTGCTCCGGACAATTGAATCTGATGGTTCCTGCGGGCGGGAGCTTGATTTTATTACCCAGGAAATCAACCGTGAGATAAACACAATAGGGTCAAAAGTTCCCGATTTCAGTGTGGCTGAAAACGTGATTACTGTAAAGTCATATCTGGAAAGAATCAGGGAGCAGGTTAGAAATATTGAATAAAAAAGGCTCTATTGTAATAATTACGGCCCCTTCAGGCGCCGGGAAAACTACCATATACAGGGAAGTAATGCAAAGGAACAGGGAGCTCGTGTTTTCTGTGTCCTGCACCACAAGAAACAGGAGGCCCGGGGAAGTCGATGGACGGGATTATTATTATATTGATAAAAAAACGTTCGAAGAAAAAAAGAAGAGAGGTGAATTTGTCGAATGGGCATATGTGCACGGTGAGTTGTATGGAACCGACAGGTCTCAGCTGGAACATTGTATCGAGCAGGGCAAGGTCTGCATTCTCGATGTGGATGTTCAGGGGGCTTTGATCGTGATGAAAAAATATCCCCTTGCATTGACGATTTTTATTCAGCCGCCCAGTCTGGAAGAGCTTGACACAAGGCTCAGGAAAAGAGGGACTGAAAGTGGAGAGGAAATAAAGCTGCGGCTGTTGAACGCGCAAAAAGCTGTCTCTTATACACATCT
>DRHN01000452.1 GCA_011049595.1 Spirochaetota bacterium
GTAAATCTTCAGAGCCTGGGGGTGTATTATATGATAAGTCGGATTTGGCATGGGTGGACATCACAAGAAAACGCTGATATTTATGAGCACCTGCTCAGAGATGAGATCTTTACCCGGATTAGCAATCAACATATTAGTGGTTACAGAGGCATCCATCTTCTACGACGGAACCTTGAAACAGAAGTAGAGTTTATTACGATTATGTGGTTTGAATCTTATAAGGCTGTCAAAGAATTTGCCGGCGAGGAATATGAAAAAGCGGTTGTTCCTCCAAAGGCGAGAAAATTGTTGTCCCGATTCGATACACATTCTCAACATTATGAAGTCAAAGAAATGACAAATAATTAATCGATTGGAATTGATTATACTTTTAATTTGAAAGTGGCATACTGTTGATTATCCTCTCTATTGCGCATGGGGTTTTTGGTGAAATCAATTTGTTTAGCGTGATCATGGAAAGCGATCTAAGTTTTAGTAGTGCTGATCATTCTTGGAATAGTTTCAGCGATGAAAAAATTGTCTCCGGGATAAGCTTCATCTATATTAAAACAGCATGTCCGTTATCAAGTTGATATTGTCGAGAAACTTATAGCCTTCCATATTCCTGTCTATTTCATCTGCGTGTTTTAACAGCTTGTCCGCCATCTGCTTGTATTTGTGGACGAGCTTTACACCGGTCTGAAGAGCCTTGGCCCTGTCATCTCTCGGAGAAATTATATCGATCGCCTGCCAACCGTCATAATCGGTTTTATTGAGGTAATAGTAAAACTCCAGATCTTCCCAGAAATTGACGGTCCCGAATATCATGTCAGGGTCAGCGTCCTTGTAATTTTCGTTTATGTGGATCTGGAAGAGCTTATTCGCGCGGTCAAGAATGACAACAGATTCGCCAAGGTGCTCCTGGGCCATGAGAGAATGGCCTATGTCAAGCGCGCCCCCTACGTTGTCCAGACCCACCTCGTTCACCAACATCATCAGCTTACCGACATTGCTCACGTATTGTCTTTGCCTGGGGTCTTTGTTTTTCGGCTCAACCGCTATCTTGACGTTCCGGTTGTGCTCCCCGAGCTCCCGGAGTGTATCCACCAGGTTATTCCACCCATCGTAATAGTTGGCCTGAAACGGATAATCAAACCCGTCGTGGGCCGGCCAGCAAAGCACACTGTAAGCGTTCAGTTCTTCGGCGAAATCCATGCCGTCTTTAAATATCTTTATCGCCTCTTTTCTGACATTTTTTTCGGTGGTGCTGTAGGCTCCGTTCTTCCATTTTCTGTCGCTCCAGCTTTCAATAAATACCTCTGAAACTTTTAAATTGTGATCTTCGACCTTTTTCCGGATCTTAACAGGGTCTTTCGGCATCAGGGCCGGAGGATACATCTGGAACACCCCTTCAAGCCCCTCTGTCTTTGAAAATATTTCAAGCATCTCATCAATACTAAAGTCATCAAAATATCCACCGGGGACATACCTCTCGGCATAATTTCCCAGGCAAAAAACATGCGCGCTGACCTGATGTTTCATGGTTTTCTCCTTTGTTAAAATAAATATTTATTTGCTTTGATCACCGGGAACTTATCCGGAAAGGCCCCCGATCAACTCCAGATACCTTTCATAAGAACCATTCCACATAGTGCGATTTCCGGGCTCGTAATGCGCGACCATTGAGGAGCGAAACGCCAGTTCCCTGCCCTCGTCAAGGGAGCCTATCTCTCCGGTTCCCTTGAGCTGCATCAGCAGGTTCCCCACGGCTGTTGTCTCGGTGGGCCCCGCTATGACGGCCACACCCATGATGTCGGAGGTCCACTGGCACAAAAGACAGTTTTTAGTACCTCCCCCGACCAGGTGCAGGACATCTATCTTTTTTCCGGTAAGGTTTTCAAGGTTTTCAAGGTTATACCTGAACTTCATTGCCAGGCTCTCATACACACACCTTGCGACTTCGCCCATGCCGTGGGCCACGGGCTGCCCTTTTTCTCTGCAGTAATCCGCAATCTTTCCGGGCATGTCCGAGCTCATCGGTGCAAACCTGGGATCGTCTGTGTCGATGTATGATTTTGAAGGGCCCGCTTTGGAGGATTCTTCTACTATTTCTTCCCAGGACACATCCTTACCCCTGTCACTCATCCATTTTTCCCTGCACTGCTGGATCACCCAGAGCCCTGTGATATTTGCGGCAAGAAATGTATTCCCCTCCGCGCCTCCCTCATTTCCATACCCGGAGCTGTACACCGCGTCGTTTATGACCGGGTTGTCAGTTTCCATTCCTGCCACACACCAGGTACCCATGCTGATAAAGGCCCAGCTGCTTTTTCTGTCTTTTACCGGGATCCCGGCCTCGGCTGACGCGGTATCGTGGGTCGCAGGAAGTATGACCGGGATGGCAGGGACTGAGAGCTCTTTACACACTTCCCCCTGAACACTCCCGATATTGGTACCCGCAAGAAGAGGCTCACTAAAAATATGCCCGGGTATCCCAAGTTTATCGATTATCGCATCTGACCATTTATTCGCGCCGATATCGTATATTGCCGTGGTTGTCACATTCGCGAACTCGTTTACCGCTTCGCCCGTCAAAAAGTAGTTGAATATATCCGGCATCATCAGAAACTTGTGGGCATATTCGAGTTCCTGCGCATCGTCCAGCTTGAGCGCGTACATGTTGAACACGCCCATGATCGATATTATAAATATCCCCGACATCATGAACAGCTCTCGCTCCGGTAATATTTCATAGAGTTTTTCCGGAATGCTGTTTCTCCTCTCGTCGCGGTAGTGGACCGGGTTTGCCAGGAGTTTTCCGTTTTTATCTATGAACCCGAAGTCTACACCCCAGGTGTCAATACCAATGGACGCTATTTCCCCGTACTTTTTAACTGAAGCCTGGAGGCCTATTTTTATCTCGGAATAAAGGCGCAGTATGTCCCAGTACAGGGTACCGGCAGCCATAACGGGCCTGTTGTCAAAACGGTGCGTTTCTTCAAAAGTAAATCTCTTCCCGTTGTAGCGGGCGACCAGCGCGCGTCCGTTGCTAGCGCCAAGGTCAAAAAGAAGGTAATTTTTTTCCGTCATAGAACCACTTCCTTTCCTGCTGTTTTTATACGTAGATGCCTTTTTACGTTAGTGTTTTTAAACCGATAAATAATCCTTATATTTTATCTTATCTATCTTCTTCAGACCTGTCCAGTAAGCATACTCTTCTATATATTTGCCGACATCCATCATGACCATCGGGTAGTGATGGGGAAGACCGTTTACAAGCATCGTGTTCATCAGGTCCAGAACCTCTACGGGCTCATCATAAAGCATGAGGTCGCGGACCCACCCCCTGCTCCCGCTGAATGTCTTTTTCCCCTCATCAAACGTCCTGCCGGTAAAATAATAAAAATGGTCGCCATCCCCTGTGTACCTGAAAACCGTTATGTCGCTTTCCCTGAACAGCACATCTGTTATAGGGCCGGCGTCCTTCAATTTCTCATTACTGGTGTAGTCGGCGAAATAGTGCCTCTCGAGTTTTATTCCGTTCTTATTTGCCATATCGAAGGGGGAGGTCCCGCAGTGCCACAGCATAAGCGAGTTGTCGTTTATATCGAATTTTGAAAGGTCCATTGTCACCGTAGCGCTGCCGGTTACCGTTTTCAGGAACAGCATGGATGCCGTGCTCAAAACATCAGCCTCGCACCCGGCGGGCATGCCGATGTTGTTGAGCATCGCGTTTATAAGGCATCCCGACATACCCTCCAGGGGCATGAGCTTCGGCCAGCAGGAGAACGCGACAGCCGAGTAATCATTTTCTTCGCATATTTTCCTGATGGCAAGATACATCTTTACGGATTTTAATATCTTGTCATCACCGATCCTCTCCGATGTTGTCGATGATCTCAAATCCTTGAGCTCTTTTTGAACAAGATCATCGGGCATTTCCTCACTCATCGCTATGATGTCTTCGACCTCGTAATCTCTGGACACATCGATCCCGAGATACCTGTATACGTCTCTCACATCAGTGTAGTGGTTTATGTGCCCGTCTGCCAGCTTGCCGATCTGAGCAAGCTTAGCATTTTTCAGATTCTTCTTTGCTGTGAGCGCTTTGACAGTGATCTCGAACCTTGGTTTAAACAGGTCACCGTCCACAGGTCCGAAAAACCATTTCACTTTCTTAGGATTGCCCTTGAAATTATGCTTCGCGATACCGCTGTTCTGGGAGAGGTTTACAAAGGAGGCCAGCGGCATAGGGCCTTCATCACGCGGCTCCTCGATCGCCCAGAGGCCGATATCGGCATCTGTCTTCATCAGCTCATAAACATTATCGCCTATCATATAGGACGGATGAAACAGCAGAAGGAAATCTATGCCTTTCCTGTCGAGATCTTCCCTTATATCACGCGCATCCTTTACTGTCATCATTATCTGTTTGCAGTTCACCATCTCAAAATCCATGGTCTTTGAAAGCTTATCAAGCTCTTTCTGGTATTCTGAAAACATGTCGAGGCCGACAGTTGAAAATCCGTCCATAAAACCGGCCGCAAAACCTATCTTCAATTTTTTCATTGTGTCCTCCTTAATACAATAGTGTGTCCTAATAAAAACATTTTATGTTCTACTTCAAGCATTATACAGTATCCGGAGAAAATTTGAAGAGAAAAAATCAAACCAAAAGAAAATCCGCATCGTGTCCGATCAAAACCTTGCGGATTTTCTATTTAACTTCCGGTTTTCCCGGCTAACCTGGGCTTCGTAGAACTCGCGGATCACACCGCACATAGCATCGACAGTCATGGCATGGATCTTTTCACCGAACTCCTTTGCCGCGTGGGTCGGGTCCCCGGCTCCGCCGTAGGTGCTGTTTTCCAGAAACCAGGTTGACAGGTACATTTTTTTCTTCTTGTCAGAGCCAAAATCTACCGGGCAGTTGTCGAGATCTGTTTTCATAATATCAGTGCTGTCGGCTACAGACATGTCAACAAGGTCGCTCAGGTAGAGCATCACCGATGTCTCTACTTCCCCGGCATGGCCTATACCTCCAATACCGGATTTCCTGTTTTTCTTTACATAATCTTTGTCCCAGCAGTTGAAAATGTTCACTATGGCCGGGAATACTTTAAAATCATCGCCTACAGTCCGGACAACCACATCAAGGAGCCCCGGGTTGTTGCCGTGCCCGTTTACTATCAGGATCCTGTTCAGGCCCATATCGATAAGCGACCTGCAGATCTCGTACATCAGATCGATCATGACTTTCGGTCTTATGGTGATCGTCCCGGCCCAGTTTTTCAGCATATTGACCGAGTATCCGAACCAGACTGCCGGAAGGACCGAGATCGGGATCTCCCCGGACACACTCCGCGCGGCGTCAAGCGCAGCGCTGTACGCCATTTTTGTGTCGGTGATCACAGGGAGATGCCTTCCGTGCTCCTCACACGCTCCGATAGGCACAAGCACCATCCCATTTTTTTCAGCGAACCCGGCAATTTCAGGCGACCTCATCTCCTCGAATTTCAGTTTCATGATAATTGCTCCCTCATGTAGTATTTTGTTTTCCTAAAGCTCAATAGACCAATGATGCAACCACCCGATCTTTGATCAGGACAAACCGATGCTGCCCCAGGGCGTACCTCCCCCCCTCCATGCATGTCTCGAGGATATCTCTCACATACCCGCGCACCTCTTTACCGGGTGACCCGGCCAGCACATTGACATCGACCCCGCCGAGGAGAGCCACCCTGCTTCCGTATTTTTTCTTGTATTCCACGACCGGGCAGCAGATATCCTCAAAGGAATGAAGAGCGTCGCACTTTATTTCAGAAATAAAATTCTCGATTATGTCATCCTTGCGCCCGCCCTCCGTGCCGTAAGCCATTGCGGGTGAAGCACTCTCTTCATTAAAATAATTTTCTATTATGTATTTTTTTATCTCTTTGTCTATGATTACTTCAATGATGTGCACTTTTTTTGGGGGAGAAGTCCCATTTAGTACCCTTATAAACTCTTCATAATCCGGTTTCGGGTTTTTTAAAGGGATGTCAATCATTTTTTCACCTTCCTGTAAACACTTTTAAAGAAATCATAAATGTAATTTAGCATGAAAAATGCTTTTCTGCTTCCCAAATCGATTCATCGATAATTTCAAGTGCTTTTTCTGCCAGCTTCTCGGTCATGATCAAAGGCGGCGCGAGCCTCAGCACATTTTCAGCTGGAATCCAGGCCACCCCTTTCGAAAATGCTTTTTTATACACCATCCTCCCCGCTTCCTTAAAGGGCTCTCTTGTATTTTTGTCCTTTACCAGATCGATCGCGAGCAGAAGCCCCTTGCCGCGGACATCGCCTATTATCCTGTGGGTTTCCTTCATCTTTACAAGCCGCTCCATGATATAAGCCCCGACCCTGTTTACATTTTCAAGGAGGTTTTCCTCTTCAAATACCTCAAGTGTCGCGTACGCGGCCGCGCAGGCGAGAGGATTCCCACCGTAAGTCGTGGAAGCCGACATCTTTTCAAGGCTCTGTGAATACTCTTCTTTAACAGCGATGCCGCTGAGCGGAAACCCTCCGGCAGTGCCCTTCCCGAAAACAATAACATCCGGTTCCAGGTCGTAGTGCTCAACACAGAACATTTTTCCTGTTCGCCCCATACCCGTGAGGACCTCATCCACCACAAGGAGCATATCCCTCGCAGAGCATATCTCAGAGATCCTGGTAAATATTTCATCCCTGTACACAACCGCTCCGCTGTAACCCTGGACCGGTTCCATAATAAACGCAGCCTGCGCCCCTGTCCCCTCGTTGTCGATCATGCCCTCCAGGACGTCCGCACAGGTAAGTTCGCACCCAGGATAAGAGAGTTTGAAAGGGCAGCGGTAACAATCCGGCACCGGCGCAAGATGACACCCCGCGGACCTCGGCCCGAAAACAGTGCCTCCGAGAGACGACAGGCTCATGCTCGCGCCCGTCTTCCCGTGCCAGTCACCCCAGAAGGAGAACATCTCGTATTTTCCTCCTTTAACGGTCCTTACAGTCCTGAGCGCGGCCTCCACCGCTTCGGATCCCCCGCAGTAAAGCTGTATACCGGATAAATTACCCGGAAGAAAGGAGGCCATCTTCTCGAGGAACATTGTCTTTATCGGGGTAGTAAAATCATGGCAGTTGAGAAGTTTTCCGGCGTATTCCTTTATTTTTTCAACCACCTTCGGGTGGCAGTGTCCGGTGCTGTTGCAGTAGATCCCGGATGAAAAATCTATATAGGTGTTGCCGTCAACATCGATTATTACATTCCCCTCCCCTTTCTCGAACACTACCGGGAACAGCCCAACCTGTGAGGAATACCCTTTCATGTGTTTTTCCGCCCTGCCGTGCCACCTGATAGACTCGGGACCCGGCGGAGTGACCCGTATGTGAGGCACATTGTTTAAATCGGTCATGTTCTTTTCCTGTGTTGTGTGGATTGATATTTCAATACGCACCATATTTGTGAATAGCGTTGATCATGGTTATAAAATTCTCGTGAGGAACATAGTTTACGATCGAATGCGACGAGGTGGCTATGTACCCGTAACCCGGTTTCAGGATTTCCATCTGCTTGATGACCTCTTTTTCGACATCTTCCGGTTTACCTGTAGCAAGTGGAAATGCTATATCGATGTTCCCGAAAAGCGCAAGGTTTTTACCGAACCTCTTCTTGTAATCCCTGTAATCGACGCAGTAAGGATCTATCCCGGCGATCCCGTCGACACCCATGTCCAGGAGGTCATGCACAATGTCATCTATTTTACCGTCAGAATGGAACACGATCGGCAGCCCCGCCTCAACCGCGGGTTCCATGATCCTCCTCATCCGCGGCACCCACATCTCCCTGAACTGGGAGGTCCTTACGAAAAGACCGGATTTAAACGCAACGTCATCCGCCGGATAAACTACATCAACACCCGCCTCGATGATCGCTTTTACCAGCTTTACGAAATGTTCGGTCGAAAGCTCGAGCATGTCCTCGACAAGGACCCTATCCTGAAGGCACATCACCATAAAATCTTCAAAGCCTATGACAAACTCGTACAGCGTCTGAAAGATGCACCCGAAACCGCACGTGATGCCTATTTTTGAATTCCTCCTGTTTACAGTCTCCCTGTACTCTTTTAAATATTTAACGGCATAATCGATCTGTTCGGAGGAATCTATCATGAGCTCTTCAAAATCTTTTCTGGTTTTTACAAATCTGTCAAATGAGTCCACAAGGTTACCCTGAGTGTCCCTGCGTTTAAACGGGGTCCAGAACCCCGCTTCAAAGATCATCATATCCTGGCCAAGGATATTGCAGAGATCTATGTAATCATCAGGGTACATGGGTCTTTCGGCCTTGTTGCCTGCCCCTTTTGCGGGGTCACCGCCGAAAGCAAGGCTGTTTCCTGCGTACTTTCCCAGTATTTTTTCTATGTGTTTGTCCTCTATCAGTACTTCCCAGTTCGGGACCCTGTCCACAGGTCTTTTTTTCAGAGTGCTGACAAGTCTCTGCATGTCAGGCTCGCCCGTATACGGCTCGAAATGATCGCTCGCTACCATGATACTCTCCTGGAAATTCTCCTGTACTTGTCCCGGATCCGGGATCAAACTGCAAAAACCGCAGTGTCCTTCACCGGCAAACTCCTGTTAACAATACACGCCGGCTAAGCCACTGCCCCTGTTATCAAAGATACTATTTCGTTGGTGCTTGTCTGCTCTTTTAACCGCTCCCCGATCTTTTTGCCGTTACGCAGTATTATAATCCTGTCAACAAGCTCAAAAACGTGGGCAATGTTGTGGCTGATAATTATGATCGATACCTTGAACTCATCCCTCGCCCTCTTTATCAGATCGATGATCTTGCGCTCCTGTTTGACCCCGAGATTGTTTGTGGGCTCGTCAAAAATAAGTATTTTTCCACCCCAGTAGATGGCTCTCCCTACGGTTACGGACTGCTTCTGACCTCCCGAGAGATTTACTATGTCGGAATTAATATTTTTTAGTGTTATGCCGAACCTGTCGAGCAATTTTTCCGTTTCTTTTCGCATGTACCTGTCATCCACAAATTTAAAAACCCTTCCCCAGATATCGTCACGTATCTTTTCTCTTCCAAGGAACAAATTCGATGCAGCGTTCAAGATCGGTATGACCCCTTCCTCCTGATACACGGTCTCTATACCGTACGCCCTCAAAGTCTATCGGATCATTTATTTCAGCAAGCTCGCCGTTCACAAAGATCTCTCCGGCGTCCTGTTTATACACACCGGAAATTACCTTTATGAGTGTCGTTTTTCCGGCGCCGTTGTCCCCTACAACCGCAATGATCTCTTTTTCATACAGCTGCATGTCAAAATTGTCCAAAGCCTTAACTCCAAAAAATGCTTGCTTATGCCCTTCGTCTCTAAAACTACTTTATTGTCCAAAGCTATTTCCCCCCTGATCATTAATACTTGCGATATTCCTCACTACGCCCCACTTTCCCGCGCGGATATTATAAGCATACCGAGCACGGTGCCAGGAATATTACCGGTACCTTCACCCATGAAAGACACTCCGCCAAGGATTACGGCAGAAATTATCGGAAGCGGCAGCCTCAGGCCGTGATAGGGATTTCCCACCCCTGAAAGTGAAATCATGATAACGGTGGCCACGCCTACGGCAGTCCCGAAAAGTGTGTAGAGGATTATCCTGATTTTTTTAACCTTGATGCCGAACAGGTTCGCGACAACCGGGTCTCCGCCTATGGCGTAAATTTTTCTGCCGGCCCGGCTGAACCGCATCATGAGCCATAATATCACAGCAATTACAGCCAGCACCCATATAAGCAGCGGAATTTTCAGCAATTTTACCGTGCCGAACCAGTACAGCTCGTCCGTGAGAATAAGGATAGACTCCATGTCTGAAACAACGAGGGCGAGCGATTGGAGTATTGCCATCATGCCCAGGGTGAATAAAAGAGCGTTTATTTTAAACTGCTCTATCATGAATCCGTTTATAAAGCCGACAACAGTGGTCAAAACAAGACCTAAAATAATTATAAGCCAGATATTGACCCCGTTATTGTAAAGTGTGGCCATGACAACAGAAGTAAAAGAAAGGTTTGACCCGAGGGATATGTCGACACCGCGGGCTATCATCAGCGGGGTAATGGCCAGCGCGATCACCGCTGAGAGGACCATGTTCTTAACCATGGTTATCATGTTGCCGTAGGTTAAAAATTCTCTGTCAATTGATGTAAAGAATATAAAAATGCCGGCGAGCACCATTAAGAGGATAATGTTGTTTGACAGGCGCGCGTTTCTTGTGCCCTTTATTTTTACAGTGTCTTCGAGAGTACTGTCGCTCATTTTGTATTCTCAGTTTTCCGGCACAGCAGCACGGGTTTTAAAGCGTGCTGCTGTGTTACCATTAGTACCATGCAGCATAATTTCATGATGGTTAGCTGTTATTCAGGATAATACTTGTTTAAATTATCCGGTGTAATGATCTCGTTGTCGATATATATATGGGACGGTATCGGGTTTCCGTACATCAGGGCTAAAGCAGCAGACACAAGATTCCTGCCGTATCTTTCCGGAAAATACGCGAGATCGCCGTCGATTATTCCGTTCCGCAGCAGCTGGATACCGAGCCCGTCAACACCCTGAGAAACCATCAAAATGTTGTCCGGCTCCCATCTTTTCGCCATTTCCAGTGCGGCGTGGGTACCGGCAAGGGTCTGATCATTGGCGCAGGCGATGATGATATTTTTTGCGGCCGGGTACGCTGAAAGAATATTCTGAAATGCTGGTTATGACGCTTCAGTTGTGCTTCCCGCATCAACATAGACGACCTTCGAGCCTTTGACCTTGGGATCGCCCTCTTCTCCATAATTTTCCTTGAGCACGTACACGATACCTTCCCACCCCAAAGCCACGGTTGCTCCAACCTGGGGATTTATACCGATAAACACAACATCCACATTGTCCCATCCTCCGTACACTTCATCGATCTGCGACACGATCCACTCGCCGGTCTGGACAGCAACCCCCCAGTTGTCAACACCCATGAATGTATTTCCTGGCACAGGCACATCAACGGCCAGGATCGGTATCCCGGCTTCTTTGTATTTCCTGGCTATTATAGCGTTAAGCTGGGCATCGATCTGGAACTGAATAAATACTTCAGGTTTCTTGTTCAGGATAATTTCAGAGTTCTGTAGTGCTCTCGAGGTGTCGGCCGCGTTGTCGAGTACTGTAAGATCGTCCACGGACCCTCCGGCCAGCTTCCACTGCTCGATGATGCCGTCCTCAACACTCTTGCAGAAAGGAAATGATGTAAGGAAATTTGCGAATGCGAGTTTATGCCCGGCAGCCGGTGCACCCTCGTATTTATCCGCTTTTGCCATTACCATCAGTTTTTCAAAGGTGTAAGGTGACTCATTTTCTGTACCTTAAAAGCTCTTTTTCGGACATACTTATATATCTGGTGGCCCTCTCCCGGTTTTGTAAAACCACAAGCAGATAAAGCACGTCCAGGATCGCTGTTTGAGATATTTTTGAAGGAAGATCGACCTTCTGAAATATCGACCGTACCGGGGCCGTAAATAGTTTTATGTCTGAATATTCCGTTACAGGGGACTCAATAAAAGTTGTGACACAGATCGTTTTTGCCCCGTTCTGCTTTGCGGTTTTCAGGCAGTTTACTGTTTCTAATGAGCTGCCGGAAAAAGATATGCCTATTGCGGTGTCGTTTTTCGTGCATTGTGACGAAATTATTCTCTGCGTGTAAATATCGGAATTGTAAAAGCAGGAAAATCCGGCAAAGGTGAATTTCCAGAAAAAATCAAAGGCTACGGGAAGAGAAGAGGAAACTGCGAAAAAAATCACACGCCTGGCCCCTTTTATCGCTTGAACAGCGTTTTTTATCTCGTCGTAGTTTATATTTGACAAAGTTTCCTGAAGGTTATTTATTTCCTTCTCGAATATCGTGTTTGTTATTCCCTCGACACTGTCCTCCTCCATACCGTCAGGTGAGATGTGGAAACTGACCCCCATATCCCTGATCAGCTCAATCTTGAAATCCTTGTTTCCCTGAAAACCCAGCCTCTTCGCGAACCTGAACACGGTAGGGAGGCTTTTTCAGAAGTGTTCCAGTGAGACGGCAACAGCCGGAAAAGTTTTCAGTAATTTCCGGTCTTTTGTGAGGCATTTGATCTTAAAGGATTCAGCCTAGGACACATATATCCTTTTATTGCCGGAAACCCATACCTGCCCATTTTTTTCTTGCTTCGTCATATAACCTGAGATATTCAGGAGAAGGCTCGCATTTCTTGTTATCGAAGCATTCTTCGAAGGTACTGCCGAGAGGCGCCCGGGGTATGTCCTTTTCATAACCCTCAAGGAGCTTTTTTACAAAAATACCGATTTCATCAAGGTCCATACCGCTTTGGGCAACAGCGTGACCGATCTCACAGCACGCACCTGCCTCCATACCGGAACACCTCTCGGGGTGGCGGTTTCTGGCGGGTGCCATGGGATTGATGTTAAAACCAGAGGCTACAGCCGTGACCGTGTGCGCGCAAAGCTCGTCAAAGAGCATGGATGTACAGGGCCCGGCAGAGGTAAAACAAGCGTTCATCAAAGGAAAACGCGTATTCCTGGAAAGGGCCTGACCCGAGATCGAAATGATCCACAAAAGCCGGGATTCTGTGTTACAGACCTGGTTTATGTTTATCGGGAAGGAGTCGTGCCATTTAGCGTCAAATGCCATCAGCCCCAGAAAATGATGTGCAGCCAGTACAATTGCTGTTTCCTCCGGGCCCCCGGCATACCCGCCCATGAGCGGGCCGTAAAGTCCTCCGATCACGAGCCCGCTATTTCTCATAAAAGCGACTTTTTTCAATCTTTCGTAATCTACCTTTAGCTCTGCTATCGCCCCGTTTAAAAGGCCGTCTCCAGGCTTCGCCCCGAAACCAGGCCTGGCCGAGGCAATTATTGCGTCGGTTTTTTCAGCACAGGATATGAAATTGTGGCAGCCCATCCCAGGCCGCCCCACAGAACGCCGGGCCTGATCGA
>DRHN01000453.1 GCA_011049595.1 Spirochaetota bacterium
CCAAGCCTAGTGTCCGTTATAAAATCGACCCCAGCCTCATCATCAACTTCAATTTCCTCAAAATCATCAATATCAATTTGTTCATCATCACCAAAGAATAGCTCGTGTTTTTGGTGAGAAAAAAGAAAGGTTTCAAGCGCATGTATATGCTTTGGTCCACCGTAAATACGTGGCGGCGCAACAGCGTGTCCAGGCCATCCCTGACCGATCCAAAGATACTTTTGACACGTTTTACAAGCAATGCTGTATGTTCTGCTCATCCCCTCACCTCCTGTGTGTCTTGAGACTTCAAACGTTTTTTAATCATCTTGATCTGCTTTTTACACCTATCCCTTTGACGATCGTTCAATCGGACATCTAAGAGTTTAGCCTCCCAAATTTCAAGAGCGGATTCAGTATCTATTGGAGTATATTTAGCCATCCCTCTCCGCTATCTTCTGCTTTCGCCCGGTTCTCAATGCGTCCGCATGACCGCTATACGTTGCTGCCATTCCCTCATAATAGTCTTGTAGGCCGCGCAATGCACGGGAAAGAGTGCCGCCTACGTTGGTCGAGAGACAGGCTGAGTTTCTTCCGTAACCAGAGGTTTCTACCTTATATTTCATGGTGCCGTCCTGTTCATTTCGCCTCACGTACAGCGTGGAGAGCCTATTGAAACCAGACGATTGTATGCCGGTCGCCATAAGACAAGTGTCTCGGGCAAGTGCCCTGTGAACAGTCCATTTATATCCCGGCATTATTTTTATGAGTTGTTTTCTAAATTCGGCTGAATTCATTATATGCTCCCCTCCTTTTTTATGAGTTTGCTTCATAGAAGGCCTTTGCGAAACCAGGTGGTGTGATCGATCTTTTAATTGATTTTTGCTTTCGCGTTCCGCTGTCCTGTGGTTTTCTATTTTCTCTACATCTGATAATTTGGTCTCCGGTCATTACGGCGGTTCGATCAGTATATTTTTTGACAGGTTTTTTAAAATTACCCCACAGTGCGGTCCATTTTGTGTATGGATCTCCGAACATCCAGGGGTGAAATATATAACGGTGCTGCCCAATCCATCGGCTTATCAGGCCGACAGGATTTTCCAGCGCCCAAAAAACAGGCATGCTTTGATGGATGATCCGGATACACGCATTGACAGGCATCATCCCCGCTACAAAATCGCGTGGCCTTTCAGGGTGCCCGTTTAGGGCCAGGCTAAATTCGGTACAGGGCGGGGCTGCCAAGATTCCGTAAACATTCTTAGGTGGGATATAATCAGTTACGTCTTGCTCTGGAAGGGTAATCACCCTCACATCGTACCCTGCATCGGCATAGGGCTTCGACCACGCTCCAGTACCTCCGCACAGGTCTAATATTATTTTATCGCTGTCGAATAATTTCGGGGCGGGGGTTGTCAATTCATTCTCCTGAAATTATCCTCGTCGGGTGTATATCTTGGCTGTGCAGGACACCAGCAACACGGATTTTTCTTCTCAATCACCTTCTGGACCCGTTGAGCATGGACTGCTTCTGTGTACCTTCGTTTTCGTTTCATGGTCCCTCCTCTTTGCTATACCCTTGCGTTACAATCAAGACATACATCATGGTCTGGTTGTTGCACGGCTTCACCTGGAATATATGAGTAAACTGTCTCTGTATTTTTATGCGGGCATTCTGATTGCCATTTTTTTATCCCCATTTGATGTGGGGATAATTCGTTGCTACAATATCTATCTTCATGCTGTAGGCAACCCCTTTTAGTGAGTTTACGTCTTCCACAATACGAGCATTTATATAGAGTCTGGTTTTTAAGTATCTTCATCCCCCCTCCTTCCGCTTTCGCCCGATTTTCAATGCGCGCGCATGGCCGCTATACATTGTTGCCTTTTGTTCGTAATGGTCTTGTAGGCCACGTAACGCACGGGCGAGAGAGGGGTCCCTGCTGGTCGAGAGCCAAGGCGACGCTCTTCCGTAGCCAGCGCTTTTTACTTCATATTCTACGACGTTATCCGTTTCACGCCTGATCACATACAACGTGGAAAGCCTATTGAAACCGGATGATTGTATGCCAGTCGCCTCAAGATAACTGTAGGTCGTCGGAATATAACTGTTCCTGTGAATCGTCCATGTATATCCTGGCATTATTTTTATAAGTTGTTTTCTAAATTCGGTTGAATTCATTATCTTCCCCTCCTTAAAGCCGGATTCGCTAGGCTGGCTCAGGCTCCGCTTCAGCCTGAATATCGCCGCTCAGAGTTGTATCGACTGCCCACACATGGATCTCTTTGTCACAAGCGCCACAGTAAAAAGTGCTTCCAGCTGAAAGATCATAATAATCATCCATCTGGAACTCCTTTAAACAATGCGGACACACTATCATTGGAAAATCTTGCCAAGACATAATAAACCCCCTCTGAAGTTAGCTGTAGAAAATTGCTATAATTGTTTTACGCTTTGGATCTCGTTTTCTGTGTCATCACGAACAACTTCATGCTGTATTTGTTCGCCCCTATACCATAATTTTTCTGCCTCCGTTTTGTTGTCTGCTTCGACTATATATGTTGATGTGCCCCTGGAATATCCGCTCCATTCTGTTTTAATTTCAAATTTTGGCATATTTTCCCCCTTTGGAGTTACCGGATTCGTCAATGACAGGCTCCGGCGGGCCGTTTTGGAGGTAGTTTCGATGAAGAAACAGTTACTTCTTAACATGTTTACAACCATAAGTCAATAAAAAAACAATCCCATTGAGCGTAAATGAGTCTGATGGGCATATCCAAAACAAAAACGGGCCACG
>DRHN01000454.1 GCA_011049595.1 Spirochaetota bacterium
ATTTTGTGTGGCGTCTGACTGGAAACCGGTACAGGAATTAATAAAAAAGTTTGAAAATGACAATCTGATTTTTAAAGAAATCCTTCTTAACATACTTCCCGAATATATTGCCGAAGAATTAATTACCAACAAAACGGTCCGGCCGAAGGTTTACCGGCGCTGTACTATACTGTTTACCGATGCGGTTGATTTTTCAAAGATCGCTTTTCACCTGGGCCCAGTGTCTCTGATCCGAAAGCTGAATTCATATTTTTCACTTTATGACAGGATCATGGATGAATTCGGGATTGAAAAAATAAAGACTATCGGAGATTCCTATATGTGCGCTTCCGGCATTCCTGTTCAGAAGCCTTCCCATTCCGTTGATGCCTGTCTCGCAGTTTTAAACATCCTCCATCTAATGGATGAAATGAAAAAATCCGGACGCACGGCCGATGGTCTCGATCTGAAAAACTGGTCAATACGCATCGGAATACATACAGGTCCGTGTATTTCCGGAGTTGTGGGGTTTAAAAAGTATAATTTTGATATCTGGGGTGATTATGTAAATATTGCATCCCGGATGGAAAAAGCCGGTGCTTCCGGAAAAATCAATATTTCCGAATCTACATATGAGGAGGTAAATGAATTTTTTGACTGCGGTTTACGGGGTGACCATGAAGTGAAAAATATAGGTGTGGTCAAAATGTACTTTTTAAACCGGATAAAACCCGAGTTTTCCGAAGATGAAAAAGGTTTTTTCCCGAACGAAAATTTCAACAAGTATTACTGCGAAAAATTCTGGTCAGAAAAGAAAAAAATACCGGAAACAGCAATGCCTCATTTTATAAAAAATTATCTGGAAATCAAAAAGAGTCAGGGCCTGTTGATCAATTAAAAATATTTTGAAGGCATCAGGAAAAACAGAGGGAGGAAAACATCAAGAAAATGATAGAAAGACGCATATTTCCCAGGATAGAAACTGATTGGCCGCTCATTGTGATAACAGATGACGGCCAAAAACAGGTCGGTCATGTAAACAATATCTCCATGTCCGGTGCCCTTCTCATTTTTTCCAAGATCTATGACCTTGATCCTGAAAAACACACCTTCACCATTAGATTAAAAAATCAGCATCTGGATCCATCGGAATTAGCTTTAAAGGGGTTGAAAAAATGGACAACGGTCAAAAAGAATGAGATCATTTTGTCTATATCGTTTGAAAAGGTGCACAGGGAAAAAAAGACCCAATTTACACATTTTTTAAGCCGCAGCGATAAGCTGCATGTTGAAGCAATGCTGCTTATAAGTGAATAAAAAGATCGATAGAGATTTACCCGCACACATATAAATATTTATGATCATTAACGATTATTTACATGAAATCATAGCCGGCGAATCGGAGATCAGATCTCTTTTTGAGTGGGGTGTCCGATTAAGGAAAGAGGGTAAAAATCCGATCGATCTATCGATCGGCAACCCCGATATAAAACCACCCGAGGAATATTACCGAGCTCTTGAAAAAATTATATCAGAATCCAGGGCTTCAAGCTCCAATTTACACAGATACATGCCCAACAGCGGTTATTTTGAGACAAAAAACAGTCTGGCACTTGGCCTGTCTCATTGGCTCAATCTTAAAATAAAGCCTGAAAGAGTTTTTATCACTGCAGGTGCAGCCAATGGTCTTGATGTTCTGTTGAAAACAATTATCGAACCAGCCGTTACATATTACCATGATACTCCACAAATAAGAAAAGGTGCAGCAGCCAAACATGAAATGTTAAAGTTGGACGAAGTGATCACCATAGCCCCATACTTCATGGAATACAGCAATTACATAAAAAACAACCAGGGGAAGCAAATAGTTGTCTTTTCTGACAAACATTTTCAATTAGATATCTCACAGATCGAAAAGGCAATTTCAACTAAAACAAAAGCAATAATCCTTAATTTTCCTAACAATCCTGCCGGAACATTGTACAGTAAAGACGACCTCGTCAGCCTGGCAGAACTGTTAAAAAGTAAGAATAAAGAGTTTGGAATATCCATCTCGGTGATTGAAGATTCATCATACGGACAAATATTGTTCGGTGAGAAAAAGCTCGGTTCGATAATTGTTTTCAACAGAACATCAAGACCATTGGCTGCACCTGCAGTGATAAAAACTCTTTCAGGCTCTATTTTAAGATTGAGCCATTGAGACAGCTCAAGGGCCAGACAGTTTTTTGTCTCAAAATAACCGCTGTTGGGCATGTATCTGTGTAAATTGGAGCTGGAAGCCCTGGATTCTGATATAATTTTTTCAAGAGCTCGGTAATATTCCTCGGGTGGTTTTAAATCCGGGTTGCCGATCGATAGATCGATTGGATTTTTACCCTCCTTCCTTAATCGGGCACCCCACTCAAAAAGAGATCTGATCTCCGACTCGCCGGCTATGATTTCTTGTAAATAATCGTTAATGACCATAAATTTTTTATATGTGTGCAGGTAAATCTCTATCGATCTTTTTTATTCATCTATGAGCAGCATTGCTTCGACATGCAGCTTATCGCTGCGGCTTAAAAAA
>DRHN01000455.1 GCA_011049595.1 Spirochaetota bacterium
GATATATAATGAACGTCTTCCGGAAGAGCTGAAAGTTGTTAGATCAAAGATTTGTAACCATAGAAAATCCGATAAAAAACCTTGAGTTTTAAACTCAAGGCACTTTATCCCCTCATCATTTAATAACCTCAATCAAGCAACACAAGTATACTGCACTGCGGATTTAAAGTCAAGATTTTTGTTAAAAAAAAGGTAAAAGTGAACCGTTTTTTAATTCCCACAGCATTGTCCTTTTGATATCATGATCTAAAAAGGACCTGCTGTTAACCTCAAATACACTTTTTATGCTCCGGGCACCCTGCAGTCTGAGTAAGATCTTAGTTCCATTTATAAAATATTGCTGCCCGGGTATTTTACCGAAAGAAGCTCTTTCGCTGACCCCGCTGAGTGCGCTGGTTATCTTTCCCAGATCTTCATTCCCACACTGTATTTCATAGTCGTGATAAAAACTATTTGAAGCGATGGATTTTCTATGGTTACAAATCTTTGATCTAACAACTTTCAGCTCTTCCGGAAGACGTTCATTATATATCCTACAAAAATTTTCAGTATCTATTGACCCATCTAGTATCACCTCACCCAGTTCATAACCTGATTTAATACCAAGGGCAAGAGGGAAGGGCAGTATAAATCTTGGCTTCGGGTTAAACCCTTTTGAATATCTGAAAGGTATTCCAGCTCTTCTCCCGGCCTTTACAAATACACCGAGAAGATCAAGATGAGAGATGAACCGGAACATACCCAACTTTGTAAACTGAAAAATAATCTTATATCCGGGCAGTTCTCTACCGTTACCCGATAGATTAACCTCACTCCGAATATTCGTTTCAGACGTAATTTCTTTCCTGGTATCAGCTGCCCTGCTGTTGCTATCCGAATGACCAGGCATGCGCGGACCACCCGGGCCTTTACAGCAGACACCGCAATTCGAACAAGAGTAATAATAACAGCTGCCCGTAAGGACACCGTCACAGGCTTTATTAAACTCACTTTTCAAGTATCGCTTTTCGACACCTGTATCAACAAAATCCCACGGCAATCGGTCAATATTCTTATATCCCTCGAGGTATCGATCTGCATCGATACCGATTTTAACCATGCTGCTCGTCCAGATACCGTAATCAAATATTTCGCTCCATGAGCTGAACCTTTCTCCATCTGCATAGGCTTTATAAATTAGTTCCGATATACTCCTGTCCCCTCTCGCAAGGACCCCTTCGATCCTGCTCATTTCAGGATCCTGGTATTTAATGCTCACCCTTGAATTACGAAACCTGTCTTTGAGGGACGAAATAATGGAATCAGCCCTTTCAAGGTCGATCTGCTTTTCTCTTTCAAAAGGTGTATGGGGTTTTGGTATATATACAGAAACGTTTACATTAATTGAAAGCTTTCTCGAAACACCGGCCAACTCCCGGACAAGATCCGCGATTTTTTCACATTCATTTTCAGCCATTGGAAGACCGATCATAAAATAAACCTTAACAAGCCGCCAGCCGATCAAGACGACCTGTCGCACAATATCGATCAATTGTGATTCGTCAACAGATTTATTCAGCCTTTTTCTCACCATATCATCCGCGCTTTCAATCGCAAAAGTGAGACCGCTTTTCCTCACTTTTTGTGTCATTTTTAAAATATCAACATTTGTGCTGTTAACGCGTAAAGAGGGAAGAGATATGGACACTTTATTCAAGGAAAATGCACGATTGATCTGATCTACCAATGCGTGAAGCCGGGGGTAGTCTCCAATGCTGAGCGAGGACAGTGATACTTCATCATACCCTGTATTTTCCAGGGTTTCCCTTATGATCCCCAAAAGTTCATCAACGCTTCTCTCCCTCACAGGCCTGTAGGTAAAACCTGCCTGGCAGAACCGGCACCCGGTGACACAACCTCTATTTACCTCCACCGTGATACGGTCCTGTACGATCTTGATTAGAGGGATTATCGGTTTTTTTGGGTATGGGAGACTTTCTAAATCCGGTTCTACTCTGCGTTTTACAACTTTATCGATATCCGTAAACCGATACCCGCCATAACTTTTTGTTTTGTAAAGCGATGGAATGTACACGAACTCAAGCTGATCCAGTTTCTGTATTTTTTCTCTTCTTCTTTTACTTCTCAACGACGCAAAAAGATCAAGGAATTCTATAATAGAAATCTCCCCGTCACCAAAGATAAAAACATCAATAAAATCAGCAACAGGCTCCGGGTTGAATACCGCGGGTCCGCCTGCTATTACAAGAGGGTCTTCTTCACCTCTGTCTAATGATTTGATCGGGATGTTCCCAAGATCAAGGATCGTAAGAATATTTGTGTAATTAAGCTCATATCCTATAGAAAAACCGACAATATCAAACCGACAAAGCGGCGTGTAAGTCTCCAGAGAGTATAACGGGATTTCATTTTCCCTCAATTTTTTCTCAAAATCAAGCCATGGAGCAAACACCCTTTCACAGTAATAGTTTTTTATTCTGTTGACGGAATCATAAATGATCCTCAGCCCGAGATTCGACATACCGATTTCATACAGATCAGGGTAGGAAAGCACCATCCTGAGATCAACACTCTCGATATTTTTTTTTATCATATTGATCTCATTGCCTATATATCTTGCAGGTTTCATTACGTGAGGGAGAAGTGAACTTATTCCCTCAAATATCGGCCGGGTCAATGTACATATCCTGTCTCTTATACACATCT
>DRHN01000456.1 GCA_011049595.1 Spirochaetota bacterium
ATCCATGACCCTTTACATTAATCTGCTGATATGGCCTGTAATGGCAATCGGCTGGGTATTTACTCTATTACAGAGGGGGGTCGCTTCATCAAAAAGAATACTCGAACTCTTAAAAACCGAACCTGAAATTTTCGATTCAAAGAGGACCGAACTTGAATATCATGAGAAGAATAAAGGGGAGAGGAATTATCGTAAAAAACGCAAGCTTAACATTTATAGAAAACATTGAAAACAGGGACATTGTCCCCATGAATATCGCGTCCGTCAGTGCGATAAAAGCCATTCCGGTAGCCATTCTGACCGCGTTAACATCATTTACCATGAGGGCCATTAAACCGCCGGTCTGTGTTTTGTTGAAATAGTTAAAACTGAGGATCTGAAGGTGGGAAAACATGTCCTCGCGCACCTCTTTTTCTATCTTTCGAGATGCCCCTACAAGAAAGATCCTCCACGAAAAACGCAGAGCGATCATCCCGAACGCCAGAAGGAGCATAAAAACCGCGTTCCGCGCAACAAGCTCATTGGAAAATGTTGTTTCACCGAGCATATCGATTGTTCTCTGAACTATCCTGGGCATGAGTATCTGAGCAAAATCAACACCTATAAGGACAAAAACTCCGGAAAGCACACTCCGGATGTGCCGTTTTATGTACGAAACCAAAAAAAGGAATGCTTCACGGTTTTTTGATTTTTCAAGATCCGATTTACCGGCCCTGTCTTTTTTTTGTTCCGGGTTATCTGCTTTTTTGTTCATTTATAAACCTGAAACCCGTTCTATCGGTAAGTGGGAACAAAAGTTTCTTTTCCTTTAAGATCGGTTGGGCTATCTTTAGATTTCAAACTTATCATTTATAAATAATACAAAGAAGCGTAATGGAAAAGAAAAAGCTATTCTTTCTAAGCACTATGCATTTTTTACTTGACTCTCACATGGGCTTTTTCGCGGTCTATCTTGTTATCGCGGAACTGGACCCTTTAAAATCCGCTTTGATAATCACAGTATCTAATTTTGCCGGAAACATACTTCAGCCCTTTATGGGGTACAGCGCGGACAGGATAAGGGGTAAAATGCCTCTATTCTTTGGTTTGTTATTGACTTCCTTGTCCATGTCCCTTATCGGACTGACAAGCCATTACGGAGTCCTGCTCGTCATCGTGCTTTTCGGAAATTTAGGCTCCTCTCTTTTTCATCCCGCAGGCGCAAACATCGCTGGAGCAGCAGGAAAATCAAAAAGGGACGCAAGTTTTGCGATATTTGTGACGATCGGAACCATCGGGTTCGCGCTTTCCCAGCCTTATTTTTCAGCCTTCACTGCAAAGTTCGGGACAGAAAAATCTTTCGTCATGGTCATTCCCGCTTTACTTTTTGCCTTTTACTACATCTTTTTCGGCAAGATGGAAATTCACGGCGGGGGTGAAACACTCAATTTCAAAGAGTTGAAAAAGGTCCTCATCAGAAGGGCTTTGCCAATTTCACTCCTTTTTTTTATAATGGTTTTCCGCACAGTACTCATCCTGTCAATAAATTTCTTCCTCGCAAAGACATTCGAGGAATGGGGTTTTTCACGTGCGGTTTACAGCAGTGCAAACACGGTGTTTATGCTCTCGGGCGCCGGGGGTATACTGGCTGCCGGGCATCTCGCGAATTTCATAAAACCCAGAAAGCTGCTTTCTGTTTCATTGTCAGGGTTTCTTCCTTTTTTCTTTTTATTTTTATACTTCGGGGCCACAGGAAAATTATTACCTGCCATGGCATTCCTCGCTGTTACGGGGTTTATTTTTAACGGGGGGCATGCCGCAAACATTGTGATGGGGCACAGGGTGGCGCCGGAAATGACCTCTACGATAAGCGGCATACTGATGGGCTTTGCCTGGGCCGTTGCGAGCTTCGGCCCGACCCTCTGCGCCCGTTTCAGCGGGCTTATTCCCGGGATCGGGGGCCTTGCGTCCGGTCTGGCTGTCCTTGCAATATTTCCTCTCATCGCGTTTATCCTCTCAATCTTTTTATCAAGGGAGGTAGATTCAACGGTGCGATAAATTGCACCTGAACACGAAAAGGGAAAAAAGATTAAAATGCTCATTTATAAAATATTTTTTGTTGTAATTACTGACAAAAACTGGTAAAATGTTAGAAATTTATGTTAAGGAGGCAGCATGAAAAAATTTAAAACTTTTATGTTTCTGTTTGTCGTTTTCCTGTTGGTTGTGTCGGTGCCGGCACTGCTGACAGCCGGTAAAAAGAAAGAACCTGCACCTGAACCGAAGCCGAAAGAAGAAAAAGCCGCTCCAGCTGAGGAAAAAGCGCCGCCTCCGGAGCAGATCCTGATCTTCGGAAGCTCTGGTGACGCGTCACGGCTTGACCCGGGCGACGTAACCGATGGTGAATCCATACAGCGCATGGACAACATTTTTGAGAGTCTGGTCGAATACAAACAGGGGTCAACGGAAATACAGCCCGCGCTCGCCACATCATGGGAAATTTCCGATGACGGCAAGGAAATTACCTTCGATTTGAGACGGGGGGTCAAGTTCCACGACGGTTCTGATTTCAACGCTGACGCGGTCGTTTTCTCCTTCGCGCGGCAGTATGACGTGGACCATCCTTTTCACCAGTACGGCGAGTGGGCATACTGGGGCTACATGTTCTATGATCTGGACAGGGTGGAAAAGATCAACGACTACAAAGTCAAGATCTACATGAAAAACATTAATGCTTCCATAATGACAAGCCTCGCTATGTTCACGGTCGCCATCGTGAGCCCGGCAAATGCCCAAAAGTACAAAGATGACGCCTTTAAAAACCCTTCCGGTACCGGGCCTTTTAAATTTCTGGAATGGGTGAAGGATGATCACATCACACTGGTGGCTAATGAAAATTACTGGCGCGAAAGACCCAAACTCGACAAATTGATCTTCAGGGTGATCCCGGACGCTTCAGCCAGGCTTTTGGCCCTTGAAGTCGGTGAAGTCCTGGGTATAGAGTACCCGAATCCTGCTGATTTCGACAGGATCAGGGGCAACAAAGACCTGACATTGCTCTCGGAGCCTGGAATGAACGTGGGGTACATGGCCATGAATTCAGGGTACGGCTACATGGATAAAAACCAGAATGGAATAAGGGACGCGAATGAAGGCCTGGTAAAAACACCGGGGTATTACGAGCCCCTGACAAAGAAAAAGGTCAGACAGGCTATCAACCATGCCATTGATAAAAAATCCATCGTCGACAACATCTACATGGGCACTGCATCGGTGGCAAAGAACGGTATGCCGCCTTTTATGCTGGGTTACAACGATGATGTGGAAGATTATGCATACGATCCCGCAAGATCAAAACAGCTTCTGGCGGAAGCAGGTTACCCGGATGGATTTGAAGTCACTTTGCATGTGATGCCGGTTTCGAGGCCCTACATGTTCGACCCCCCGAAGATTGGAGAGGCTATCCAGGCCTATCTGGCAGCGGTTGGGAT
>DRHN01000457.1 GCA_011049595.1 Spirochaetota bacterium
CCCCGACGGTGAGGACGGGATTGATTATATCGCTGGCGGTACAGTCAGCGTTGACGGGACTTTAGCTGAAGCCCTCTTTATAGGCCCATCAAAAAGCGGTGGGGACCTAAATTATCTCTATTTTACCACTGATAGCGGGAGCACTTTAGATTTTCGCCCTATGGATCTCACTTTACTCATGGGTCCTCAATCAAAGGGAGTTAGCTCAATGATTGTGTTCAACAACAACCTTTACGTAGCATTTCCGGATTCTGGCGGTAAAGCACCTTATCTACTGAAGATTGTTGATGCTGTTGAGAGTCCGGTTGAAAATAATCATGTTTTTGATCTCATAGCTAAGAGTATGCCGAGTGTAGGTAAAGGCGCTGCTTTACCTGGTCTTAAGAATGGAGCAGGAATTATCGGTGTCGATTCCTTTGGTATATTCGGTGATGTCGGTGATGAGAACCTCTATCTCGCAAATGGCGGAATATATGTTGATAATGCTGATCCTACTAAGGTTAAGGTTGATGGCGGTATAGTGAGATCAACAACAATTGATCCTGCACCGTATCCCGGCCCTGGACCTGACTGGGAGGATATAACACCCACTGGTACCGATTGGGACGCTGGTGACCCAATAGCTTTAAGATCATCTATATATCTTAGGAATACAAACAAGCTCATCCCCGCGGAAAAAGCATTTCCTGCGATGGCCGTGTTTAACGGTGATCTTTACACCATTCGGAACACAGAAGGTGTTAATGGCGGTCCCCAGTTGTGGAAACAAATATATAACGTGAGTCCTGCACTTAATACATGGACTCTTGTCGCCGAAAACGGCGCCACATGTTTCACAAATATGGGTGACCCCTTAAATACCTCAATCACGCTTCTTATTGTAAACGGCACCTGGCTCTACATAGGGTACGATAACGTTAACGGTGTACAGATATACCGTACCAATGTTGCTACTCCGGGGGAAAGTGACTTTACGCAGGTGTCGACCGACGGTTTTGGTGATGCCGCCAACAACAAGAAGATATACAACGGGGTATCGATAGCATCTGCGGGGACGGATTATCTGTGGATACTCACCGGAGGGGGTGCGGATGGCAAGGTAAGGGTCTACAGGACGAACAATGATTAGAGCTTAAATCAAGAGTGGAGCAGAAGTAATACAGAGAAGTAAAATAGATAGTAAAAATAAACCCTGTGTCAAGAAAACCGCAACGTGGTTCTTGATAACCACAAGTGGTTCTTGATAACCACAAGTGGTTCTTGATAACCACAAGTGGTTCTTGTGACCGATGAAAGTTTCAGCTCTTTGGGGCAAAGTGGTAAAATTCCATTGTAAAAGACCCTCTCCCCTGGCTCATGGACCTGAGATCTGTCGTGTAGCCGAACATTTTTGAAAGAGGGATGATGACATCTATTTTCTGGACCGCTTTTCTGCTCTGAATGTTGTTTATGTGTCCGCCTCTGGAGTTCAAGTCGCCGATGATATCTCCGACAAAGTCCTCCGGAGATGTTACTTCCACAAACATGTGGGGTTCGAGAAGGATGCCCCGCGCTTTGGAACACGCTTCATCAAAAGCGTGAGATGCCGCAGAGGTAAAACCGATATCCGACGAGCTCGAGGAGTTGAATGAGCCGCCTTCAAGAACCGCCGCCACATCGATTACAGGATAACCTGCGGTTACACCCCTGTCCATGGCAAAAAATACACCCTTTTCTACGTATTTCACAAATTCAGCCGGTATTACCCCCTCAGACACCCTGTTTTCAAACCGGTTGCCTTTTCCTCTTTCCAGCGGCTTGACCGCAAGAACAACATGCCCCGCGTGATCCTTTCCGGCGATCTGTCTCTGGAATTTAATTTCGGATCGCGCCTCAGATGTAATAGTTTCCCGGTAAGCCACCTGTGGTTTTCCAACGTTTGCTTCCACATTGAACTCTTTTAAAAGTCTTGCGGTCAGGACCTCGAGGTGCAGCTCTCCCATGCCGGAAATGATTATCTGCCCTGTCTCTTCGTTGTTCTTTACCTGAAAAGTCGGGTCTTCACGCGCGAGCCTGCCCAGAGCGTTTTCGAGTCTGTCCTGCCCCCCCGAGTTTTTTGGTTCTATAGCTATGGAGATAACAGGGTCCGGGAAAATTAGGTCTTCGAGCAGTATCTGTTTACCCTCCGTGCAGAGCGTGTCGCCCGTTGTGGTACTTTTCAAACCCACAATAACACATATATCCCCGGCTTTTATAGTGTCCTCATTCTCCATTCTGTGAGAATACATCCTTATTATTCTGTTCACCCTCTCACGTTTTTTCTTGCTGGCGTTAAAAACGACAGAGCCGGTTTTTATTGATCCTGAATACACTCTTATGAAGGTCAAAAGCCCTGCCTGTCTGTCGTTTTGGAGCTTAAATGCCAGGGCGGCGAAAGGGGCGCTGTCATCACACATTCTTTCTTCAAATTTATCATTCTTGGGATTGATGCCGGTTGCCGGGGGTATTTCAACCGGAGAAGGCAGGAAATCCACCACCGCGTCCATCAAGGGTTGGACCCCGATATTTTTTAGAGATGCGCCGCAGAAAACCGGGACGTCTTTGTATTTTACTGTGCGCATCTTGATCAGTTTCAGCACGGCTTCCTCTTCAAGATCGCCGGTTTCCAGGTATTTTTCGAGCAATTCATCGTCTTCTTCGGCGATCCTGTCAAGCAGTTCGTTCCTGTACCTGGATGCTTCATTTTTCATTTCTTCGGAGATGTCCCCGTATTCGTACACAGCTCCCAGATCCTCTCTGTTCCACCGTATGGATTTCATTTTTATCAGGTCAACAACCCCTTCAAAATTGTCTTCCGAACCGATCGGGAGCTGCAGTATCAAAGGGCTTGTCCCGAGTTTTTTTTTCATCATTTCAACGCTGCCCAGGAAATCGGCACCGACTCTGTCCATTTTATTGAGATAGGCTATCCTCGGGACTTTATATTTATCCGCCTGATGCCAGACTGTTTCGCTCTGGGGTTCGACGCCGTTTACAGCATCAAAAATAACTATGGCGCCGTCCAGGACCCGCAACGACCTTTCGACCTCCGCTGTGAAATCGACATGGCCCGGGGTATCTATAATATTTATCCCGCATGATCTCCAGAGGCAGGTGATCGAGGCTGCTGTAATTGTAATTCCCCTTTCCTGTTCTTGCTCCATCCAGTCCATAGTTGCCTGCCCGTCGTCGACTTCACCTATCCGGTGGGACAGCCCCGAGTAGAACAGAATTCTTTCCGTTGTTGTGGTCTTGCCCGCGTCTATATGGGCGATTATTCCTATGTTTCGGATCTGTTTTTTTGAAATTTTCATGGATATTCTATACCCCTACGGCGATCTTTTTGTTAAGATCCGAATAAAATGTTGAACTGTCGTTTAAGATTATTTCCTCAATGGTCCGTTCGATCTCAGGGTTTATCCCTCTTATCGATCCCAGTTTATTGGTGAATACTTTGTACTTAAGGGATTCAATTATTCCGTTTATTTTATATGCTGCTCTTCTGTAACGGAGCATCTCCATTTCATTGCTCATCAGTTCATAGAGGTATGAGATATTAAAAAGATACTCGCTCACGAGATTTGAATAGTATTTACGGTCGAACGCATTTAAAGTAATTCTTGGAATGCGAAAGGGCAAATTTTCCTGTATAAGAAGTTTGATCATAAACTTCTTGATCCTGCTGTAATGTTTGTCCAGGTTTTTTTTCTCGGTGTGCAATTCGGCTGATTCTGCCCACACTGGGTTTCCCAGAAATGATCTTACAGGGTTGAACCCTGAAAAAAGGACCCATCGGGCCCCCATGTCTTTTGAGACCTTTACCAATCGCGTAAGTTCTTTCTCATCATCATTTACACACGGAATGATAGGTGTGACAGCTACTCCGGCATCAATGCCTTCGCTGCGAAGCGTGCTTAGAGCTTTAAGTCTCCGGGCCGGGCCCGGAGCGTTGCCTTCGAGTTTGAGAGAAAGGGTATCATCAAGGGTCAGGAGCGTGAAAGTAACCCTGAGATGGCCTTTTTTTGAAAGTTGTTTTAAAAGGTCCATATCCCTGATTATCATATCGGATTTTGTGACGATATTCACCCGGTATTGGTTTTTATCAAGAAACCCGAGTATGTTCCGTATTCGCTCGTTGCCTCCCGTGTCGTGACCATATATGTCACACAGAAGGCCAAGCCCGATCACCTCATTTTTTTCAGGAAGCGAGGGTACAAAGCTGTACCCTTTCAGGTTTTTATATTTTTGAGTATTGCAGTAGCAGCACCTGTAGGGACAATCCTGGTATATATCGACGAAATACTGACTCCAGTACCAGAAATCCATGTTTTGGAGCCTGATGATGAGAGGATTTACCCGGGGATTGATTTTATGCACAGTTTTTCCTCCATAAATTTAATATTGTCATTTATAATTTTCGATATATACAGGGGTAACTTGAGATTAAAAAAATCATAGACTTTTTCGGGCAAATGGGTATATGCTAAAAGCGGGGGTCAAAGGATGAGCACACGGTTATTTTACGGTGCCCCGTTTTATACCATGGACTCTGAAAGAATGGTTGCGGAAGCTGTGGTCATAAAACAGGGCATCATAGAGTATGTATCCGGAAACAGAGAAGAAACCCAGAATTTATATCCGGAAGCAGAACTGGTCGAATTAAATGGCGGGTGTGTTCTGCCCGGTTTTGTCGACCCCCATGTACAGCTGAAAAGTTATTCCCTCCTGTTCAGGGACCTTGATCTGTCATTTATTGAGCACAAGAATGACGTAATAAACGGGATCGACGAGGCTTTGCAGGAGAAAAAAGAGGGCGAGTGGCTGACTGCTGCCGGATTGGATAAGGATATTCTGGCCGAGCTTACGATCAGTGAACTGGATTCTGTCTCGCGTAAAAACCCGCTTGTACTTTTTACAGGAAACACACTGTCCGCGATCGCGAATTCCAAGGCTCTCATCCAGGCAGGAATTGATAAAAACAGAATGGACCCTTTAGGTGGGACTATTGAACGAGACGCGAACAACAGGCCAAACGGTGTGCTCCGTGGAAGGGCAGTGGGGCTTGTAAGAGGCAGGCTGCCGATAGAAAGCGCCGAAAGGGTTGACGAGGTAGTGGAAAGAGCGTTGGAAAAGATACTTTCTTACGGGATAACCACGTTCTGTGATTATGCGACAAATGCCGCAAGCTCTTCCGCGTTGAATTTAATGAAGATCATCAGGGACAGGGAATTGAAAGGCCGGACTGTTCTGATGCTCGGGGACAGGGAGACCGCGAGGCTGGGTGAGATCGGGATAATTTCAAGCTTCGGGGGCGATCGCTTGAGATTGGGCGGGCTCGCGCTTATTGTCGACGGCTCTTTTATGTCTCAGACAGCCTACATGAGCAGCCCCTATAAAGGGAGCGAGAGCAACGGAATGCTGCTGATGGAAGAACAGGAATTGTACAATCTACTCAAAAAGAATTATTCGCGATATATCTGGGCGGCCGTTCACTGCGTGGGCGACAAGGCCAATGAGATAGCTCTTGGCGCCTATGAAAGAATCGGGAAAGAAACAGAGATACCGCGAATGCCGATGAGGATCGATCACGCCCAGTTCTTAAAGGATGAGGATATCGAACAGTTTTCTTCTGCCGGCGTGATAGCAGTTATGAACACGGTACAGATCCCGCAGAATAGAGAGCGCGCTATGCGTTATCTCGGTCCCGACGCAGGCTTTTTATCCAGGCTAGGCAGCCTCGTTGAAGCAGGAGCAAAGATCGCGCTTACCTCAAATGCACCGCAGCAGTCGATCAGCCCGATGCTCGGGCTGTACTGTGCTGTTGAGAGAAGGGGGTTTGATGATGGTCCCGAGCTGAGATTTCACCCGCGGGAAAGTATTTCTCTCTCGGACGCGGTTTACGCTTATACAATGGGAGGGGCCATTGCCTGTGATATGGAAAAGCAGATCGGGAGCATTGAAAAAGGGAAAGCCGCGGACTTTGTTTATCTTTCCAGCGACATATTCAGGGAAGGGACAAGTGCCCTTAAAAACACGGTAGTGCTTTCTGTTTTTATTGACGGGGAGACAGTATTTGAAAAGATAAAACCCGGAGACAGGACCGTGAAAGACAGGAGCTTCTTTTTTAAGGATTGAAATATGCTGAAGGTAGATCCTCACCCGGATTATCCGCCGGAAGAGGGGAGATATGTCAGGGGAAATGACTATTCCCCGGTTATTGTTGTGATAGTGTTGAGCAGGCCGGATGACAGCATTCCCGCGGAAATCGAAGAGCTCGTGCGCGCAGGTGTGGAAAGTGGTGCGGCGCTCTCCGGGACCGTGCAGACCGAAAATATCGGATTTGAAAAGATCATATGTAACGTGATAGCCAATCCCAATATACGCTACGCGGTGTTATCGGGACCGGAATCGCCCGGCCACTCAACGGGTGAAGCGTTCAAAGCGCTTTTTAAGAACGGTGTTGACGAGAAAAAGCGCATAATTGGCACCCGGGCACCTCACCCTTTGCTGTTTAACCTTCCTTTTGAGTTTATCGAGCGTTTCAGAAGCCAGCTGACGCTGGTTGATCTTCAGTTCAAAGGAACGTTGGAAATTATTCAAAAGGCGGTTTGGTCATGTTTTCAGGAGAAACCCGTTGAATTTATGGGGTACGAGCTTCATGATACAGGCGCGTATGATGGCCCTCCCTTAAGCGGAAAAATAACGTCACGTGTCACAAGGCCGTGGGCCGAACCCGAAGACGAAAATGAGCGTAAAGCGGTAAAAAAGATGCAGGAATTTGTGGAAAGAATGAAGAAAAAGAATGAAGAAAGAGGGAATAAACTGTAAAACTGAGATATCAGCGGCTGCTGCCGGTCAAGGGCTGTTTAGCTGTTTTTAAAAACAATGAGCCGATGGCGCCGGCAAAGGCAACAGCTGCTGAGAGAATGAAGGCGCCGGTAAAAGAACCTGACATATCGGCGATAGCCCCTGCCACACTTGGTCCCGCGGCCTGCCCCACACCAAAAAAAAACGTGACAAATCCGAGAGCTGCCGGGGCGAGCCTGTGGCCCACCACGTCACCGCAGGCAGCCGCCATTACGGCGGGTATGCTCCACGCCGTGAGGCCGAAAAGGGCAGCCGAGAGTGTAAAGCCTGCTGTTGACTGCCAGATCCCGAAAACGAGAAATGATATTGAGTGTATCAGCTGAATAAGTACCAGGGCCGGCCTGCGCCCGAGGCGGTCGGAAATGCTCCCCCAGATGAACCCGCATCCCAGGCTGAACCACCCCACAAGCATGAAAAGGTTGCCCGCCGCCCTGGCCGTATAGTCTAATTCTCCCACAAGATATTTTACGAAAAAGGTAACATAGATGATGTATGAAAAACCAAAGGCCGCGTAGACCATGCCCAGGTGCCACACAGTGGGAGAGCGGTACACTGATCCCCATTTCATACTGTTTTTTGATGCAGACTTCGGTTTGCCTTCGGGTTCGGGCACCCCCAGACGGCTGAGTCCCCGTTTTGAAGGCTCGTTTCTCAGAAATATTATATTGATTACAGCAATCAGAAGAACGGCACCTCCGAAAATGTACCAGGCGATCCTCCAGCCCTGTTCGGGAAACGCTGATATCAAACGCCCAACGAGAGGACCGGTGACTATGAGACCGATACTGGACCCGGTAGCCGCGATCCCTGTCGCAAGTCCCCTCAAGGCGGGACCGAACCACGCGGACATCAGGGCCATGGTTGGAACGTTTGATGCTCCGCTTCCGAATCCCGTAACGGTCCTCCAGAGCATGGCCGACCACACGGTCCTGATGGTGCCCGTGAGCAGCATGCTGGATCCTGTCAAGAGCATCCCGATAGAAATGATCAACCTCGGTCCGTATTTTGACGCAAGAGCGCCGCCGATAAGTGACATCAAAAGGTACCCGGTCAAATTTGCGGTTGCAAGCCCGCCGGCACCCGTGTTGTCAAGATTTAAAGCGGTCTGCATCGATGGGAGAACGAGGCTGTAGCCGAAGCGGGCAAGCCCCAGAGCCCCGAATACCGTTAATGTCCCGACCGCAAGCACTACCCAGGCATAGTGTATCAGACGTGTGTTCGTCTGTTTAGTTATCAACCTGTCCTCATGTTTGACTGAATTTTTGTAAAGATCGGATTACTCCGGGTCAGTAAACTCTTCGATCGAAATTTTAAATAAATTTTCTTCTATGTTAAGAACATCACCGGCGATGTAGAAAAAGCACACAGCGCCTGCCGTTAAACCATGGATTGTCATCTCTTTAACACCATCTTCACGGGTGGAGTGTACTCGTGAATAGGTCCCGTTTTGAACATCGATCCAGAGGAGGTCTGCCTGTTCCGGCAGATTCAATACGCTGATCCTCAAATTCGGACCTTTCGCGATCGTTGCTTTGTAATAATTTATACCATCCTTATCCAGGGTATGGAAGTACGTCCTGTCCGGATTCAATTTAAAGGCTTTTAAATCAAATTCGCCCTGCATCATAATGCCGGTTTGGGAAAGTATAAAATCTTCAGTTATGCTGATAACGTAACTTTCCCCAAGAGAATATTCATCCTCCGAAAAATCATCTTCAAAATCCACGATCGTGAAATACAGAGTTGTCCCGGGCTCAACAAAGTAGTCTTCGACCAGAAGAGGCGCTTCGTCGCTTATGGTCCTCCATTCTTCAAAAGTAAGGTCCTTTCCATAATAGAAAATCCCTGCTTCGCCGGCCGGACCTATCACTTCTATGTAAATATCTGCCCGTCGTTCGGCGGTAACCTGGTAAAAACTCGTGCCGGATGGTCCTACCATACCGTTGTGGGGCATTCCAATTTGGAGTTTAACCGGTTCATAGCGGCTCCCTTCGGAAAGCGGCCCGCCTTCACTGTAGGCTTCAAGAACTTCTCTTACCTCTATTTCGGAATCCTGGATGCGGTCTGTGTAATTTTTTCCGATTTTTACAAGATCGACCCGGTAGAGAATAGCCTGTTGGGGGCTTTTATATACTATTTTCATGATATTCCCCGGTATATCTTTCGAGACCCAGTAATCGATATTGATGCCGGTCTTCTGAGTTGATCTGTCCCTGAAATGAAATGCTTTTATGGTACCTATGGATGAGTCCGCTTTTTTCTGCTCTACCAGCTCCGGCTTGCTGAAAGTATATTCATAATCCCTGTCAAATGCCGCTTCGATTCTTTGCTGCACCCTGTCTTTCAGTTTAGATTCATCAGGATCTTTTAAGGCAGATTTAAAAGCTTCCGACGCGGGGAGCGTGGTTTCGTGTATCTTTCCTGTTTCCGGGTGGATATACCTTATTATAAGGGGAATACCCGGTCTGGATACCAGGACTTCGTAAAAGATCGAGTCATCCCGGATGGTGTGATTGACCTGCCACCACCTGGAACCGTCGGGGTTGATCTCCACGAGGGCCCGTTCAAGTGTGGAATAGACCGCCCCCCCTTCTGTCTTTGATACCAGGAGGGTGCCCGTTCCCTTTTCATAAGGGCTGTCTTCGCCGGCGAAAATGAGGAAAATGAAGTCGCCGAAGACAGGATCGCCCTCCAGAGCGAAGCTTTTAAAGTGACTGAAGCTCATATCGAAATAATTCAGACGCATAACCGAAATTAAGAGTGGTTTTAGGTCCTGGCGGCTTTTTAATTCGTCAGCTCGATCACCGCCGGATAGCTCATCTTTTTTTTCAACCTGTGTTTCTTTAATATCCTGCGCGATAATGTCCAGTCCAGTGCATCCTGTAAATAAAAAATTGATCAGAACGATCAGGTGAAGTCTCAAATATCTATTCATGAAGGAATTCCAGTGGACCTCTTATGAATTGTGATTTACAGCCTGCTGATCACATACCGGTTCATCAAGCATCACGTGCGGTCATTTAAAAATACCCGATAGTTTAGTTCCTGTCAAGCCGGGTTAACCCGGCTTTCTCATGAAAACACTCTGTATCAAATACAATAACATAAAACCTCTTAGTTTTCAGGCTCTTGATAAGAGAAAGCAGGCCGCATTACACCTTATCTATCGCTTCTGTGATTCTCTCTGAAGTCATGGGCAGCTGGTAAAGTCTTGCTCCGACAGCATCGTAGATCGCATTGGCGCTCACGGCACCCATGCAAACGATGGCCGGCTCTCCCCCTCCCTGCGGAGGAGTGTCTTTATTGTCGATCAGCACTGCATCGATTTTTGGCAGACCTGAAAACCGGGGTATTTCATATGTGTCGAAATTGAGGTCGAATATTTTTCCGTCTTGGAAATGAATCTCTTCTGTTAAGGCGTACCCCAGCCCCATTGTGATGAATCCTTCAATTTGCAGCTTTGCGCCATCGGGATTGATTGCAAGGCCCATGTCCTGTGCGCATACCACGCGCCTGACCTGCACAATTCCGTTAGTCCTGTCAACCTCCACCTCAGCCATATGAGCCACATAGGTTCCGGCATCCATAGCGCATGCAACACCGTAACCCCGGCCGCTGGATACTTTTGCCGCCGAAACCTCCGCCGACAAAGGGAGTGAGTATTCTGACTTTATCGGTGGGGATGTCGAGAGCTTGGGCTACTGAATCTCGAGCAGAGAATGGAGTCTGAGTTGATACCAGACTGTAGCTTTATCTCTGAGCTTTGCTCCATGAGCCGGTGATCTTAAAATTGAGGCATAAAGCATACCCGGCAGGCGGATGTCCCCGGCGAATTGGGCTTTACCGGTAACTTTTTCAAGGGCGGCCCGTCGCGGCGCGGGTTTTCCTGGTATAGTGTATTCTGAGACTGGTTTGAAGGGAGGTGTATTATCCAGATACCTTTCGATCTTTTTACCCTTTGTCAGCGAAGCATAGGAAATTTTATTTTCCGGTTTTTCATTGTCAAAAATGTAACCGTCTTTCGATTTCAAACGGTTCACAGGAGTTTGCAGTGCTTCAGCCCCGAGCTCCATCAAAACAGCTTTCGCTTCTGCCGCGGCGGCAACGAGTGTCGGACCGAAATGGCGGGTACTCAAAGAGCCGAAAGTGCCCATATCCCAGGGGCATAGGTCTGTGTCACCCATAACCAGAGGGCAGTTCCCCTGCGAACTCAACAGCATCGAACCACGTGCCTATTGCCAGAAAGACAAGCAGACCGAGGGTGAATGAAAGAATGAAATTCATAGCCTGTCGAACAAATGCACTTGTAAAGTAATATAAATAAAAACTATAATATGTATATAAACTCTTTTCTGAATATTCTTTTTATTGCCATCTAAATGGTCCGGAATCATCAAGTAAGTAAGAGCACTGTCTTGAATACCTGCGGTTGATTGGTACAATGTCTTTTCTTCAGGGTTAATAACCATGAAAGTAAAGATCAAGTCGTTTCTCATTTTCCTGATTTTTCTTGCCTCAGCTAACTCTCTGCCAGCCCTGGTCCAGGTTGTTCAGCAGGAGATGGGACAGTACCATAACCATGATTCCCAGTTCACAGACTTATATAGTTTATATAATCAAATTTTTTCACCCCTCCGGGATTATACCATGTACGGTATGTATGTGGCTTCCGTCTTGCGTGTCTGGTCCTTTAATCCGTATTATGGTCTTCCGTATTCATCATCCACCTGGCTGAGCGCCCATTACAATCAAAAGATCATAATCTATTTAACTTCTACATACCAGTATTCACCTATAACTCATTCAAGCCTTGAATCCGACCGTTTTTATCAAACCATGATGTTGGTAAAAACATCTTCCAAAAAGTTTAAAATAGCTATTTTTTCTATCCTTGTACTGAAAAAGATAAGACTCAGGCCGGAAGATATTATTTTCTACCTGGGAGGAAGAATATCCCCAAACCTGACGTACTGTCTCTTATACACATCT
>DRHN01000458.1 GCA_011049595.1 Spirochaetota bacterium
GTACACAGTTAAAATCCTCGAGCAGTTACTGTAAAGAAAGGAACATGAATTATGATAAAGGGTCTCGAGCATGTGGCTTTGAGCGTTTCCGATCTGGACAGATCGATTGTTTTCTATCGCGATATTATAGGGCTGAAGCTGGACCGCGTTTTCGAATACGGTCCGGATTCGAAGCTGGGAGACAT
Organism: Spirochaetota bacterium; assembly: GCA_011049595.1. GTDB lineage: Bacteria > Spirochaetota > B62-G9 > B62-G9 > DRHN01 > DRHN01. The sequence continues at coordinate 186 of DRHN01000458.1, forward strand.
TGTAGGGATGCCCTGCTGTTCAGCGAGGATTGCCCATTTAACCTCGGGAGGACAAATGCTCGAGCTTATTGAATACAAAAACCCGAAAGGAAGACCGGTTCCGGATGACGCCAGGCAGGCAGACAACGGGTTTATTCACATCAGCTTTTATTCTACAGATATTCATAAAGATTATACCCGTTTGTCGGAGATCGGAATCAAGTTTTTTAGTGAACCGGTAGAACTCCGCCCGGATGTATGGGCGGTTTATTTGCACGGGCCTGACAACGAGGTGTGCGCATTACGGCAGGCCGGATAACGACCCGCATCAGGGGTGCAGTTATGGATTTAAACGTGGGTGCCGCCGGGGAACACTTGCAGGGAGCCTGGACGATATATTGCTCACCATCTATTCGCTGGAATGCAGCCCGTTCATATTTATAATAAACGCTCTGTCCTGATTCTCATCAACCGGAAGATTCTCAAAAACCTCTGTGTGTATGCCTGACTTGTCTGGGATTATACCGAAAACATTTACCTTTTCGTACATTTTTCTCTTTTCGTTGTACCTCTTCTTTTTTACTACAAGCGTATATTGCTTATTCAAATTATTCTCCTTATCCCACGGGATCTCGAAAACATAATTGTAATCTATCTTTTTAAAAGAGATTTTGTTCAGTTCTTTAAACTGCTTCGGTTTTTTGTATCCTATTTTTTTACCGTTCTCATCAACAATATAGGCCTCCTCGGTTTTTTCCACCATCACGATAATCTTACCATCGTTGATTATACTGTCCGCTGTTTTCCGTAGAAGGGAAAAGAGATCCTCCGGTGCCGGATCATATTCTTCCTCCCTTTCGATGGCGAAGAGCTTCTTCAGGTAGTAATACTTTTTTTTCGTGTGATCATACCATTTTATAATACGACTTGTGTCAACGAACTGTACAACAATGCTTTCGGCGTCTTCGCTGAAGCTGTTGAGGTTCGACTTTCTCTCCCAGTTGTTGGCAACAAGCACGGTAATTTTATCCCTGTATTTGTTTTCAAAATAACCGTAGGCGGCCATCGAATGGTGTATCTTTTTACTTATGATGCTGAGGATCATGGGCTTTCCCATCGCGATGCTTTCTTTTAATGTCAGCAGCTCTTTTCTCAAACTTTCGCTGGTCTGTACCCCCGATACAGCGATCCTTCCGGAAACGAAGTTAGAAAAAACTATATCATTTTGTGCGTAATCCATCTCCCTGATCATTCTCTGGTCCCACTCGTCTATTGAATATGTATTCACATAGGGGTAGGAAATTCTTTCAGGATGCTGAAGATAATAAGATTCCCATCCTGAAAATCCGTAACATCGTCCCATGCTGCCTTTGTATATGTTGTACATAACATAAAGCAGAAGGACTTCCTGGTCCGGTGTGAGATCACCAAACCGGTCTTCTGCCCAGTCTATCACTGTATTAGAAACAAAATCGATCGTGTTCTCGAACTTGCCGTCGTTGGCAAAACTGAAGTTATCCCTTCCCCACACAAAATCAGTAAACGTCACAACAAACTCCCGCAAAAATGTCCCTTGCTCAGTTTCAAGGTATATCGATGCTGTGTATATACCCCTCTTTCTGTACGGCACACCTCGAAAAACAACTTTTTCCTCTACACTTTTTTCTTCGACTGAGTTGTCAACCTCGAGGTCAACGTACCCGTCGCTTTCAAAGTCAAAGTACACTCTTTCTACTATACCTTCCAGGTCTTTTAAAACGAAATTCAGCACAAGAGGCGTCCCGCTTCGGCTTTCAATGTCCATGTAGATCGACCGGTTGTACTTTTCGGCACTGCTGTCGGTCGGTATTTGAAAATCAGGCTGCCTATCTTCGGCGTACAACCCGAAAACTGCACATAAGAAAAATAAACTAAAACAAAAGCATGTCACAATTTTTATATAATGGAATGAACCACAGTTTATTATTTTGTATGGGCGTGATATTGTTTGTAAAATAGTCATTTTCCTGCTGCCTCCGTAACGCGGTTAAATAGCAAGCGGCTAAACCCCTTATACCCAAAGCTTTAACAGCAATTAACGTGCCAGTCACGTAATCATCCATAATTCATTGTTTATAAACAATTAGGTGTATTTGGGAATAAACGGCCGCCCCGACCCCCGTAAATATTTGTTTACCAGGCTCAACGGCTGGTGTGTTAACTAATTAAATACCAATACATTACCCGCCAGGAGCGGGATCCCGGTTAAACGAAAGTTTAGAAGGGTTATCGGGATCTGTCTTTGCGAGGACTCGAAGACGGATATCATAATATCAAACTATAAAAAGATTGTTGAACTTTTCACGACCATAAGATAAGATACTGAAATTATTAACGCAATCTTCCGGAGTATCGTGATATCTAACAAGGGGTAGAGCAATGGCAAAAAAAGGTTCGCCGGATCCAATGACAGACGGGAAAAACGACGGGGACGGAAGTTTCAGCACACTCCTTGACAGTTCGCTGAAAATCTTTTTTAAGGATGCTCTCCGCATAAGTGGGAAAAACCCGATACAGGCTTTCTCGTTCCTCAAAACCGTGCTCAATCAGAAACGCGCTGCGCGCATGAGGGCGAAATGGAAAGAGAGGGGTGTCTGTCGGCGGGGAGGGGGTTTGTACATATAAATGCCACAGGTGACATTGAGCCCTGCCCGTTCGCGCCCTACTCGGATATCAATCTGAGGGATTCCTCGCTCAAGGACCCGCTTCAGTCTGAATTTTTGAAAACGATCCGGCAGAACCACAGGGAGTTGAGTGAAACAGAAGGCGGGTGCGCGCTGTGGGTAAAGCGGGAATGGGTGCGTTCTTTGCTTAAATCGGGTTATTTTTTTTTGATGCTTTTAAGACTGAACTTTCGGACTAACGTTTCATACGTCCTTTCTTACATGAAAAAGAAATAGTATGATTCTAGGTGACACTGCCGAGTCTGTATCGATGCCGGCGGGGCTGATGACAGGTCCAGTCAAAACATAGTAAGATAGCGGTCCAATTCCCACTGCGTTACGCCACGGTGATACTGCTTCCATTCGCTCTCTTTCAAGCTGAGGAACTCGCCGTAAATGGGCCCGAGTGCCTGCTGGATAACGCTGTCCGACTTCAATTCCTCGAGCGCCTCGTACAGGCTCTGCGGAAATATACCTATCCCGCGGCGCGAGATCTCCTCTATACCGACCTCATACATGTTCACGCCGATATTCGGTTCACCCGGGTCTATCTCGTTTTGCACACCGTCCAGGCCTGCGGCCACGAAAGCCGCGATCGCCAGGTAGGGGTTGCAGGCTGCAGAAACTGTGCGGTCCTCGAAACGGCCCGGCGCCGGGCAGCGCAGCATCTGTGTCCTGTTGTTGTCTCCATAGGTTATAAAAGCCGGGGTCCAGGTATATCCGGACTGCGAGCCTGTCAGGGCAGCGCCCACCTGGAGACGTTTATAACAGTTTACTGTGGGGGAGGTGACGGCGCAGAGAGCGCGGGCATGCTTAAGGATCCCGCCTATGAAATTGTAGGCAAGCTGTGACTGCCCCAGGCCGCGCGGATCGTCACCTTCGGCGTGGAAAAGATTTTTTCCGGTCGCGGCGTGGGCAAGATGAAAGTGAAAATGCGCGCCGCTGCCGGTCTGCTCTGTAAATGGTTTTGCCATATGCGTGGCGATGCACCCGTGCTTCCGTGCCACCTGGCTGGTCATCATCTTAAAAAAAGTATAGCGGTCCGCCGTTTTCAGCCCGTCAGCGTAAGCGAAATTGATCTCGTACTGCCCGTTAGCGTCTTCATGATCGCTCTGGTAGACCCCCCAGCCGAGCTGTTCCAGATACTGGTTCAATTCCCGAAGGATCGGTAAAGCCTGGCTGATGCTCTGGTAGTCGTAACAAGGTTTTTCCTGAGTGTCGATACCGTGATCATCGAACAACCCTATTTGTCCATCGGGTTGACGCTTAACGAGGAAAAATTCAGGTTCCAGGCCGACGTTGAATATGTATCCCTCTTTCCGTAAATCCGCCAGCACGCGCTTAAGATTGACACGCGAGCAATAAGGGTGAGGTTCACCGTCGACATGGACATCGCAGACAAGCCGTGCCAGCCCGGTCTGCCACGGCACAGGGCTGTAGGAAGCCGGATCGGCCCTGCCCATGAGATCGTGGCAATGCGCCTTGTGTCCAAGGCCCCAAACCGCACCCCCCGCGAAACCGGCACCTTCATTTACGATGTCCTCAACAAACCGGACCGGGACCATCTTAACTTTCGCCGAGCCGTTAATGTCAACAAACTGCGCAAGGATGTATTCTATCTTGTCTTCGGACAAGCGTTGTTTGAGCTCATCCAGTGATGCGGGTGGGTCTTTACGAGCAGCAGCCATTGTTCTACCTCCGTCCGTTTAGTGTCTTAAAGAATTGGCCCTTTATCTCACAAATTTCCTCCATATTCTAAACAAGCATTGCGCGTCCGCTCTTCAAGCGGATCCGGCTCCTGTATATTAACTCCTGCATGAACCGCCCTTATTCGGGCCGCACAAAAGGAAATCGATCAAGTATCTGCCGGTTTACATCCGGATCAATCGTCATCGGCCTGTGTTCGGCAAGGATCTTCAAAGCCGCGTCATGAGCGCGGTCTGCAGTATCGTTCGATCCGGACGCTTCCCACTCCTCCCGTCGACGGATGTCGCTTATGGTATTGGGTGTGAACTCCGACCGCATGTAACGGATCGTGTGGTCCGCGGAAAAAAAGTCGGTTCGCCCGGAGTTTACCTCCAGCATGAGGTCCAGGGCAATGGTCTCGTCGTTGAACTCAATACCCCGGAGCACACGCAAGCAGCGGCCGATGATCTCGTCATCGATCACCATCTTTTCATAGGAAGCGGTCAGATCGAACTCCATCAGCCCTGCGGCGTCATGTATATAGTTCGCCCCGGACATAGCTACCAGCAGGTTCATCATTCCGCTCTCATACCCCGCCTGAGCGTCCACGACTTTGGAATCCGATGTGCCCGCGGTCGAGTAATAGGGCAGCTTGTAATATTGCGCCATCTGGCTTACGGCGGCGTTGATCATGCCCCGCTCTATAGACCCCGACAGGTGCCCCATTGTGCGAAGATCGGTGATGCTCCCTACGCTTCCGCAGATCACGGGCGCCCCCGGATTAATGAGCTGGGTCATGACCACACCGGCCAGGGTTTCAGCCGTGTGCATGACCACGTTCGAAGCCAGTGTAATAGGAGATGTGTTACCGCAGAGCGGTTCGGTCGGCACCACCACCGGCAGCCCCTCTTTCGCCAGATAGCAGGTGAACTCGCCGTAGTTATCATCGATCTTAAGGGGGCTGATAATGAGCGTAATGAACGACACAAACGGGCGCTCCCGAAGCCTCTCCATTCCGCCCGCGATCATGGCAGACATCTCCACCACAGACCTGACCCCTTTTTCTGAATAAATACCCCCCATGACATGTTTGGATGTATTGGTGATGGACGAGTAGAAGCGGTTGACGTCTACCTCATCGATGTTCGCTACTTCGTTCGGATACACGTTGATCGTAAACACATGTATGTTTTTAAGTGCGTCAACGAGACGGGCCATCGCGCGCACGTCCTGATTGGTTGAACGTCTTCGCCGACCTGTCTTCATGTCGAGGACATTGATTGCGGTGCCCCCTGTACCCAGGTAAACATTGCTCCCTTCGAGAGTGCAGTCATTTTCAGGATCACGGCCGCACAGCACCAGCTTTGACGGGGCAGTATCGATCGCGTCCTGGACCATCGACCCGGGGATCCTGACCAGATTTGTGGACTGATCCACATTTGCGCCCGCTTTTTCAAACGCCTCGCGGCCTGTTTTTGTGAATATTCTGACGCCGCCCTTTTCAAGGAGCGTCATGACAGAATCGTGCACAAGTTTTACATCGGATTGGGTCAACGGCCGGTACTGGCCACCTTTATTTGCGATCACAGTTTTCTCCTTTTAAAAATACCCCAGCTTAAAAATATTCCCGCGCGCCGCGGCCCGATGCGAGAAGGATACCCAGGTCTTTTGAAGTTGAAAGAGTAATGGCACGCATATCCTCCGGCTCCAGATTGTGAACATTGGTCTTGCCCGTGCAGCGCCCGATAATTGCCGCCTCCTGGGACGCGGCTTTGATCCAGTTTTCACCGGCCGCGCTCAAATCTTCGATGCTGAGCTTGCCGCTGAATTGGAGCCGATCATTTTCAATTACTCCTCCAAGAGCAATACCCATTGCAGCGCTGAAGACCCCGGCATTGCAGTTCATGGCGAGCACTTTGGCGACATCGGTTCCCGTCCGCAGACCGCCGTAGTAGAGGAGGGACAGTTCTTCCTCCATGTTGAGGCTTCTCAGGATCTTGATCGCGTCGCGTATGACTGTTAAGTCGGGGGCCTGTCTCAATTCAACCCAGGGGTCCGCAATGTCGCCGGTACCGTTAAGCAGCATGAAATCGAAGCTGTTGTCGAGAGCATATGGAATTGCCTCCGCAAGAGCCGGTGCGGCCGCTGCCAGCCCGATTAATTGGCCTTTGTAAAGACGCTCCGGTTTGACCGCCCGAAACTTATTCCCCATTACATAGACCAGCCCTCCGGCTTCCGGGTGCGGCTCGCTGTCACCATCAACCAGAAGCTGAAGCCATCTGACCCCTTCCCCCGGAGGCTGAAAGCCTATATAAGCACATCCGCCGGCCTTTAAGCTCCGGAAAAGAGCCTGCCTGACCTCCGGAGGGGCGCCGTCAAACCCGGTGAAAAAAAACGGCAGTTCCAGCTCCAGACTTTCTCCTATTTTGGTGCCCATGGAGCAGGCCTCACGGTAAGGATCGATCACGAGCCGGGTGAGAGCGGCCGACATAAACACCACATCGTCCAGGTGTGCTGAACGTCCTGGAGGAAAGGGGTTGTCTCTCGGTCTCAGCCTGGCGCTGAGGATCCTTTGCTGCTTGTCGATCTCGTTCAGTCCGGTTTTTGCCATTGCGTGAATGTGCTCCCGGGTCCGCCTGGAGTATCCGGCCGACCCTGTCTCGGTGTCGCAGCGCAGGCAGCGGGTGGCCTGCCGTTTTGCGGTCTCAAGGTCGTAAACGCGATGCATCTCGGCCACAGGGCGGCGTATTACGTCAAGGCCTTTCTGGAAGGTAAAGATGGTCCGCCCCCGTACAGAA
>DRHN01000459.1 GCA_011049595.1 Spirochaetota bacterium
ACCTTATACAGCACGCCCTTGGCATTGATCCTCATATTTCCTGGCCGCTTGCGGGGCGGACGATGATGTTCAATATAATAAAACATGACTGGGAGGGTGAAATTCTTGATGCAGCGGGCATAAAACCGTCCCGGTTGGCAATCCCTGTGCCATCAGGTAAAAAAACGGGCACCCTGGCGCCTGGTATTGCCGGGGGCCTCGGTTTTACGGGGGAAGTGATCGTTGCGTCGGCAGGCCATGACCAGCCTCTCGGCGCGCTTGGGGCGGGAGTCACGGACCCCGGTAGGGCTATGTATGCTACAGGCACATCCGAATGTATCGCACCCGCGTTCCGTGGGCCCGTACTCACCGGGGAACTGTTCAAGAACAATCTTTGCACTTATGACTATGTGCTAAAAGGAATGTACACGACAGTCGGCTTCAGTCTCACAGGCGGAAATATTCTTAAATGGTTCCGCGACGAGTGGGGCCAGCCGGAGGTCCGGGAGTCTGAAACCACAGGCGTTGACACATACGAGCTTCTTTTAAATAAAATAGGAAAAAAACCGACGGATCTGTTTGTTCTTCCATATTTTACCCCGTCCGGAACGCCCTACTTCGATACCCAGGTCCCCGGCGCGCTGCTTGGACTTCGGCTCTCTACAAAACGTGAAGAAGTATTGCGGGCGCTCCTCGAGGGAGTTGCATTTGAGATGAGGCTCAACCTCGATATCCTTGACCACTCGGGAATAGAAATATCGGAGCTTCGGGCAATAGGCGGCGGGGCTAAAAGCAAAATATGGACACAGCTGAAAGCCGATGTCCTTAACAAACCGATCACAACAGTTAAAGTGACCGAGGCGGCCTGTTTCGCGGCGGCCATGCTGTCCTGCTCCGCATGTACCGGCGAGCCTGCCAGGTCGATTGCCTCAAAATGGGTAAAAACGGGCCCTGTCATCCATCCAAACCCGGAAAACGCTGAGATCTACTCGTCCCGTTTCGAGGACTACAAAAAACTTTACCCGGGCCTAAAAGCATTGAGAATTTGATAACCTGTAATAAATGTTTTAAATAAATATTATAAATAAATAAAACAAGGAGACACAAATATGGTTGAGCCAAAAGCAGGATTTATTGTGTTCGGTGAGCACAAAGATGGGCTGAAGGACCCTATGGGCAAGCCGTTCATCGATGAAGCGCTGATAGAACGGTCAAAAGATGCCCTTCGTAAAAGAGGGATAAAGCTCGTGGAGCACGATATCGTTATCGCCACAAAGAAGGAAGCAAAGGAAGCGCTCAACAAAATGAAGCACAACGATGAGATCGACTGCGTGGTCCTTTTCTCCGGCACATGGGTTTGGGCCTCTCACCTGATCGGAGCTGTCAGGGATTTCGCGTTCAGCGGCAAAGGCATTCTGGTCTGGACCCACCCGGGCTCCCAGGGGTGGCGCCCCGTTGGCGGGCTTGTCATGCACGGCGCGCTCATGGAAGTCGGGATCCAGCACAAATTCGTATACGGGGAGGCCCAGGACCCCTCCGAAACAGCTAAAATCGCAAGCTACCTGCAGGCATGTCACATGAAAAATTTCCTGAACATGTCCACAATAGGTGCATTCGGAGGCAGGGGTATGGGACAAACATGCGGGGTTGCCGACCCGTCACAGTGGATGAGGGTCTTTGGTGTCGATATCGATTCAAGAGACACAACCCAGCTTATAAATATGGCCGAAAACATATCAAGTGACGAAATCAGCGCTCTGGAGCCGAGGCTTGTCGAGCTGTTCGGAAAAGTCCCTGAAAAAACCCTTGTAAACGATCATTCTATCCGGCTTTATCTCGCTTTGAAAAAGATTGTCGAGAAGGAGGGCTTTGATTTTTACACGATCCAATCCTTCCCCGGCCTGGCCGACGATTATGCCGCGACCTGTTTCGCACAATCCATGATGCTTGAAGACGGCCACGGGACATCCACAC
>DRHN01000460.1 GCA_011049595.1 Spirochaetota bacterium
CCTGCCACTCCAGCCCGTCATCTAGGTGTATGCGCCGGCTGCAGGGCGGGTATATACTGTGAGGAGGCGGAATATAACGCCTCGACGAAAAAAGGGTTGAAGACCGACCCATGCCCTTACTGCCGGCGCATACACCTAGATGACGGGCTGGAGTGGCAGGTGGACAGCCAATATGAAAAGGTATCCCAAATACAGACAAGAAGCTGGTTCGTACTTCCTCCCCACAGGCCGGACTGCGCGGCTGATTCCGGGGGACAGCGGCACAGTTCGATATCTATTATCTATCCGGGTCCGGACAGCAGCATATACGTTCCTCTGGGGCTTGACAGTGAAAGAGGCAAAATTGTTTTTCAGGCGACCCACCGCGACCCGGATGCGCGTATATTCTGGCATCTTGATAGCCGGTACGCGGGCACCACCTAGCGTGAGTTTTTCCCTGTCGCCAGGCGCGCACACCCTCACACTTGTGGATGAACACGGAGAGCGTGAGCAGAAGCAGTTTATCGTTTTGTCCCTTGAAGAGAAATGAGATTTGCAGGTGTGATCCGTATTTAAAAAAATGCAGAGGGCGGGAATATATTATACCGACCTTTTTTTGACTAATTCACGGTAATGGTTTTTCATGGGGCCGGTTACGTTCTGGTAATAAAAGCGGTACTTTAACACGACCCGGAGATCTTCCAGATATTTTTTTATCCATATCACGATTGAATCGATAATACCCAGGCTGCTGTATGCCCATTTTCTGATAACAATGTTTTTCCATATATGAACAGCACGGTTTTGAAGCGATTTTGTAGCCCCAACTATACGGTTGATCAAGATTATAACGAAATCAATAATACTTATGATCAGTAATATGCTTTTTTCTATCATTTCGAAACTCTCTTATACTTTATTGCCGCCGATATAATCATTTCTTGGAATAAAGTCGGCTAAACTCAGGGCCAAAATTGAAAAGTACTCGTAGTGCGCTTCCAGATTGTCACTCAATGGAAATAGATGGGACGCGAGTCTTGGAAAATCTTTGAATTCATTCTTAAAAACCTTTTTATGACCGATGCCCATTGCAAGGTGATAAAAAGGGTGGTCTAAATGAAAAGGAAGTTTTTTGAGCATTGACGAAAATTTTGTAAATTCCTTAAAAACCCAGAGCCTTCCGGCCTGCAGTTCAAAAGGCGACATGTTTTTTGGTTTAAATACCACTGATTTGTGATCGAAATATTTCCAATCATCCGTGATCAATCTCCTCTCTTCTTTGAGCTTCCTGTAGGTTTTTGTGCCGGGATAAGGGGTCAACGTGTTTAGAGAAACCGAGCTGATCTTATTTTTGTCCAGGAAATCAAGGGTTTCAGGAAACACATCTTTTGTGTCATCGTCAAAACCGAAGATCATTGACGGGTGAAAAAAGATCCCGTAGCTTTCGATCTTTTTTATTGCTTCCTCAATTTTTTTTATATCCTTGATGGACTTTCGCAGCTTTAAGAGCTGGCTTTTCGAAACAGTTTCGAGACCGAAAAATAAACCGGTGCAGCCGCTTGCCGCAGCCAGGCTGATCAATTCAATGTCTTTGACAAATGTAATAGAAGCCTGGCCGATCCACTTTATTTTTAACGGTTTTATCGCCGAGAAGAGCTTTTTAGCGTAGCGCGTGTCACCCATTATGTTGTCATCGAGGAATAAAAAAAATTTACCTTCAGCATCCATGATATCGCGCACGACATTTTCAATAGGGTAGTGACGGATCTTTGGGCCGTATATATCGTGGACACAGCAGAAATCGCAGTTGAAAGGACAACCGCGTGTGGTCATAACAGGTATTACGTTAAACAGCCTCTTTTTTGTGTCCTTTCGATGTTTGATCTTGATATATTCGTCCAGGGAGGGGTAGGGCTTTTTATATTTTTTTTTCAGCCCGCCGTTTTTTACATCTTCCAGCAGTTCGGGCCAGATCCCTTCTACTTCTCCTATTACAACGGAATCTGCGTGGCGGAGGGCCTCATCCGGTAATATGGTGGGGTGGACACCACCCAGGACGATCTTTTTCCCCCTTTTTTTAAATTCCTTTGCGAGGTAATAGGCCCTGGGGGCATTCGCCGTCATACAGCTGATTCCCACAAGATCACAATCTTCATCCAGATTGATATCCTCAATTTCCTCTTCAACTATTTTTACTTCATGTTCGGGAGGGGTTAGACCTTCTAATATATGAAGGGACAGCTGAGGCATCATGAGAAACTTTGGTCTCTTTCTTTCAGGGTCTTTACACGGTGATATCAGGAGTACTTTCATTTTCTCCCCCGTTTTTACGTTCAATAATGTCTTCTCTTCCTGCTCTTCTGTGGACGGGCTTCATTTACTTTTAAGGACCGCCCTTTGAAATCGGCACCATTTAACTCTTTTTTTGCTTTTTCAGCTTCTATCTGGCTGGACATTTCAATAAAAGCGAAACCCCTGTCTTCGATTATTTTCAAATACATCACCTCGCCGTAGTTTGAAAATAAATCCTTAACATCATCGTATGTTGCTGTAATGTCAATGTTTCCTACAAACAGTTTACTCCCCTGCACTTTGGCCCTCTTTATTTGTTATTTGCTGTATATGGAAAACCCTATTCTTAAACTACTTTCTTGTTAATGGCGAAAGGATTAAATTAAAGTTCTTTAGAGAGTATTTAATATCAATTATAGTAATAATCAATAGAAATAAAATTATTTCTATATGGTGCAGGTGATTTGTATCCCCCATGATCTATGCCACTGGTGTGCGGAGAGCCTCGTATTTTATCCAAATGTGTAATCCAAATACCTATTCAAAATATATGATTGACAAAACCCGCACAGAAAGGTATTATGACGGTGAATTTTTTATTAAATTCCGTAACCTGTTTGGCTGATTTGTCACATAATACCCTAAAACGTGATTGGAGTATAATAATGAAAAATTTTGATTTCCATGTTCCGACGAAGATAATTTTCGGAGAAGGCACTATCCCGCAGATAGGAAATGAGGCTAAGGCCTATGGCAAAAAGGTGTTGCTGGTTTACGGTAAAGCCAGTATTAAAAAGAGCGGCCTTTATGATAAGGTGATCGCATCGCTGGAAGAAGCGGGTCTTGATATCGTGGAGCACCCGGGTGTCAAACCAAACCCGGTCCTTTCTCACCTTCACAAAGGGGTCGAGATAGCTAAAAAAGAAAAAGTTGATTTTGTTCTTGGTGTCGGCGGGGGTAGTGTTGTGGACGAGTCGAAGGGCATCGCTGCCGGAGCCATGACCGATGTCGATCCGTGGGACTTTTATATCGGGAAGGAGGATATTAAGGCAACGCTGCCGGTTCTTACAATTCTCACGATCCCGGCCACCGGATCCGAGATGAATAACAGCTCGGTCATTACAAATGAGGAAACAAAAGAAAAGGTCGGTTTTTTGGACGGTCACCTTTACCCCAAAGTTTCGATCCTCGACCCGTCCGTGACCATGACAGTCGGGCCCGATTACACCGCTTATTCGGCTGTTGACGCGATATCCCATCTGTTTGAAGGATATTTTACAAACACAGCCGGCTGGCTGCCCATCCAGGACAGGCTGGTGGAGGGGCTTGTAAAGTCCATTATGGAGAGCACGGAGATCATTCTTAAAGACCCTGAAGATTACAGCGGAAGGGCGACATTCATGTGGTGCGCGACTCTCGCGTGGAACGGTCTATGTATTGCCGGGATCGGTGATTTTGCTTTTCCTATGCATCTGCTTGAACATCCGCTGAGCGGTCTTTACGATATAGCGCACGGTGCAGGTCTTTCGATCACAATACCCGCATGGCTGACGTGGATGCTTGATAAAGACACGAGTAAAATTGCCCAGTTTGCTGAAAACGCGCTCGGCATAAACAAGGGCAGCCAGGACAGGAAAGCGCAAAAGGGAGTCGCTGCTCTGAAGAGCTGGTTTGAAAAGATAGGAAGCCCGACATCCTTTTCCGCTGCCGGCATTCCTGATTCCGATATCGAAAACATAACGGATTTCACGGTGAAACTGGCCAAAATCTGGGGTATGGACGGAGATTATACAAGGGACAAGATCATCGAGCTGTTCAAACTGTGCTTGTGATACCCGCGGGTCTCGATCTTTCTATTTTCAGTTCAGCCGGTATTGTCGTAATGATTATCCTGATGCTCTAAAAAGGCTGCAACTTCTGCGGCACTGGGTAAAGAAGGCTGGGCGCCAAGCCGTGTTACTGCCAGAGCGCCCACCGCGTTGGCGTACCGGATGGCCCGGTCCATGTCCCCGGTTTCGAGATATTTTGAGGTAAGACCCGATGTAAACGCGTCCCCCGCAGCTGTCGCATCCACCGCTTCTACAGTATATGCCGGAAAGAACGCACTTTTGCCGTTCCTCCACAGTACAGCACCTTCAGCGCCCAGCTTTATAACAACATAACCGGCGTTTGAAATATCCGCAAGCCTGGCAGCCGCTTTAACCGCCTCATCGGGGTTGGTGCACGGCAGCCCGCTGAGAGCGGCAGCTTCGCTTTCATTGGGGCTGAGGACCTTGAGACCGGGGCACAGGCTGAGGTCGAACGTCCGGACAGGGCCGGCATCGAGCACAACGGGTATACCTTTGTTTTTTGCCAGACCGCAGACGAAGCCTATTATCCTGTCCGAGATCTCCAGGTTCATAATGACAGCGTCGTATGTATGCTTGAAAGCCCGCTCCACCTCCTCCTCGCGGATGGCCATGTTGGAGCCCGGGTAGACCAGTATGCGGTTCTGGCCTGACGGCTCAACCATGATGACAGCCAGCCCTGAAGGGTTGTCCGGATCCTGTATCATAAGCTCGGTTGAAATTCCCTCGCGGTTAAGCCCATGTATTAGCTTTTGGCCGTGAGCGTCGTTACCGGTCCTCCCGACAAAGGTTACATCCATACCAAGCCGCGCGGCGGCTACCGCCTGGTTTGCACCCTTACCGCCGGATATGTAGCTGTAGCTGCTGCCGATCAGGTTCTCACCTGTCCCGGGGACCCGCTCGACCTGAAGCACCAGGTCCATATTTACACTGCCCACAATAAGAATACGGCATCTCTGATCACTCATTTTCTTCTTTAATTCCTCCAGAAAAATATAACGCGTCAGTCAGTTTACATGCCGGCAAACATAAAAATTCCGTACAATGTACTGCGTTACGTCAGCTTTTTTTATTGACCAAATTTTTTAACCGCTGGATGTTTTCCTCAAGGTCTTCCCCGCTTTTAAAAATGGATGAACTCCCGGCAACCAGCACATCGGCCCCGGCTTCAAGCATATCGGGGATATTCTGCCAGCTTACATTGCCGTCAACCTCAATTTCAACCTGCAGTCCCTGTCCTGAAATATACCCGGCCAGTTCTTTGATCTTTGGCAAAGCCTGGGGGATCAACGTCTGCCCCGCGTATCCTGGATTGACCGTCATGACACAAACCAGGCTCACTTCCGGGAGAAGATACCGGATCGATTCCAGCCCCAAAGCCGGGTCCAGGGCGATACCTGCGCGCGCGCCGCAGCTTTTTATCAGCTGCAGCGATCGGATAGGGTGGTAGGATACCTCCGGGTGAAAGGAAACCACGGCCCCCTCAAAGCCGGCAAAATCCGGTATATAGCGGTCCACGTCTTCTATCATAAGATGGATATCAAGGGGAATTGAAGAGCCCCCGTCAAGGACACGGCAGAAATCAGGGCCCAGTGTGAAATTGGGGACGTAATGGCCGTCCATGATATCGACATGGAGGTAGTCGACCCCCGTCCTTTCAAAAAGCTCAAGCTGGCCCTTCATGTTGAGAAAATCGGCACACATCATTGATGGAGCGATCTTGATCCTTTTCCGGGCCATGTTTGTGCCCTCGAGGTTTCAATATAATTATATATAATTAAAAAACCGGTATTTTATAACTGCGTCTGCAGATATAAAATACCGGAATTTATTTAAAAGTAAAGTTATGATTTGAGCCGTGAAGGGATCGAACCTTCGACCCGCAGATTAAGAGTCTGAAAAGGCCCTTTTCCCTCTCTTTTCTATATTAGTACTTGTTTATATATCTTAATACTACACAAAGAATTAAGTCAAGGGTTATTTGTCTGTGTTTAGACCGTTTTACCTACATTTTACATTAAAACTGTTTACATTCTTGTTTACAAAAATTGGGCCTGTCCACAGATAAAAACTCTGCGGAAATATTATTAGTAGATCCGGCTTTGATTATCAGCTATTATCTCAACTCAATTCTGCTCGCAAATATCAATTAAGCATGCCTACTCATAATAACTGATACTTCACCATACGTATCACCTTCGAGCTCATTTAAGCGGTGTTCAATATCATGATCCTTACCGAGTTTACTTGTCCATAGCCCATTTGGGATTTGTTTTGCAGCATGTTTTGGTTTCCTTTGTGAATTGGCATAAATTGCAATTTTTTCGAATCCATTTTCAAAATCAGAATTATCACAAACAGAATAGCCAAGTTTTTCAAATGCTTTTATAAAAGCATCAATGGTTTCATTACGAGGAATATCAGGTGGCCAATACTTTAAATTTTGAATGTCAGGCCACCACCATTTTTCTGTATCACCGGCTGCCCAGGCGATGCAATTATAATTGATGGTTTGATCACTACATATTCTATAATTTTGTAAATTAGGAAAAAAAGTGCTATACATGTCTCAATTTTATATAATTATTTTCTCTTCCCCAATTTAACCAAGCCTCAGTCATTTTTTGAATATTTCCTTTAAGAGAGTGGGGTGTTGGATCCTCACTAGAAATAGCTTTTAGAGCCCAAAACCAATTATCAGGTTCCCTCTCAAGTTCTTCTAAAATCATTGGAATTGCATCAGAACCCATCCCAATTATTTCTTGATATGCAGGGTGCATAGCTATATCAGTATCCGATGAAATAATACAGGTGTCTGATTTCCATACGTCCATTAAAATTGCAAATCTAAGTTCTTTAATTTCAGACTGTCTACTGTATGCCACAGCTATATAATCTAATAATAGATTTTTTAGATCATCTTGTATTTTATCGGACTCTTCTCCTACACCTTCATTTGTTGCTGTTCCAAGAAGCATAGCGTCAACAGGCATTTTTGGTAAAAATTGTGCACAAGCATAATTCATTTTATAAGCTCTTTTGTTTTATCAGTTATACTATTAAAAAATACCTCATTTTTAATAATTCTCAATTTTTCAAAATCTTCCCAAATTGCTACGCTCTCTGTTTCATAATCGACCTCCTTTGACACGTCAATATCAAAAATCATTGGCAATTTGTTGTCTTTTGTAGGAGGTTCAATGGTATGCATTACTATGGCAATAGCACCTATTTCATGGTAAGGCATTTCAAGTCTAATAAAAAAATTGCTTACTGCTTGAGGTAAATTTTCGGGTATATCTAAAGATGTTAATATATAATCCCTGAATTCTTTAATAGGTAAGGGAACCTCTAATCTGTTAATATATCGTAGTGCAATTCTTTGCACTTTAACTGGATTTACTGTTTTCGTATAAATAGACCAAAGCTGCTGTGATTCATCTCTTAAATCCTTCCACGACTCATAGGGCTTTAGTTTATTAAAAGTAAATCCGTCTAATCTAGCTTGAACAACTTTTTCCCCATTTGATGATTTGAATAAATATCCATCTGTACCACTTTTATCTAAATGAGCACTAGGTTTAGGAACAACTTGAAAACCATATTTTGCGAATTTACGTTCTTTTCTATCAGGATACTGGTCTTTTATTGCTTCTTGAAATTCCAGTAAGTCTGTGAGTTTAATCTCTGGTTTTAATTGAACTCTAATATCTAAAAGTGCTTCTTTAATTGGGGCTTTACTAAAAATTTGATATTTTTGTTTATTTTCAACCATTCTATATAGTATAAATATATTACCTATTTTGTTCTTTACTGAATAACAATACCCCATTTATACACTTTTTTCTACTTATTTTAAACAAGTTTTTCAAGGATATTGTAATATTATTTCAAGGCCCTTTGCAGACCCAGGGCCTTAGAGAGTAAGCAAAAATAACTTCCCACAAATAGTTGAATGTGCTATAATGATTATATGGCATATTCAAGGTCTGACGCTTTAAAAAACATAGGGGGAAAATATAAAGGAATATCATTTTGTTTAAATGAAAGAAGTCGTAGAATATGGGCTGCAACAGAGGCAAAAAGTTACGGTTGGGGCGGTATTACGGTTGTTTCAGAAGCTACGAGTATTGACCATAAAACAA
>DRHN01000461.1 GCA_011049595.1 Spirochaetota bacterium
AAACAATCTGTAAATCCATCATTACTGCTAGATGATTGCATTAAGAATTGGGGAAAAATTGCTAATAAACTTGCCGAATCTCCACGAAAACGCCAACCCCAACTAAAATCTATAATATCGGCTTAAGTTAACGCTTATGCCCCGGCCCCCCAACCCCCTCATACTACTACAACTCTTTATTTATCTTCTTCTTTAAACTTACAAGTAAAGTTTTAGTTGATGGCAAAGTATCTGATTTTAAAAAAGTAAAAACATTATAGCAACAGCACTCCGTAGAAATGGCCCGCCTGTGACCGGATATATCGATCCACTCTTTTTAAAGATTGCAATAATCCTGATGAAACCTTTGTTATCTATCACATAGGGCCTGGACCCAGTTGGACCACGGTGCCGACGATATATTCAGGATTGAATATATTTAACGCGCTCATTCTTGACCGGAATGAACGATACCCGTCTAATTAAATAAATCACTGTATTGGGTATTATATTCTGATGGTAAGTTTTTCACAATAATTTTACCGGTATTTGGATAAAAAATCACCTTTCTCCCGCATGAACCTCCTGTAATTTCCCCGTATATTTTCAACCCTTTCTTTAAAATATTTTATTTCCTTTTACTGATTCACACTCTCTATTATATCTTCAAGGTCTCCTTCTGTTATTTTAATTTTTTTGAAAAAATCGATGATAACAGTTTCCAGGTTGGCTGGTTTATATGGTTATAACTCTCAGAAGAGGCTGGCGATGCACGGGAGGGAGTATTTCTTTGTACATGACAGAAATGGCCTGCCGGTGTATGCAACGATATCGGACGGTTATCGGAAGAGTAAGCATTACATAGAGGATGTGGATAAGAAGCTAAGATATATCTATGGAATTAAGAAGAAGGGGCCCTTAGAAGTATTTGATCGGGGAGGATATTCGAAGAAGTTTTGTTTAGAGATATCGGATACGATACGGTTTATCTGCTCCAATTGATTGTTATATGCCCTTAATTATCTCTTTCTTATTCTATCCAATTTTCTATAGACAAATTAGGAAAGTGCTCAAAATGCTTAACATTACCTGTTATTAATCTTTCTGCTTTTATAAAAGTGGTGGCAGCTATTAGAAGGTCTGTATCTGGAAGTAATATGCTGTTATTCTTTAAATATGCTTTTAATTCTCCGAATTTTATCATAATGGAAATATCACTGTGAATTATGTTTATCGTAATGAGAAATTCTTCAATTAATCTCATATTTTTTTTCGGTTTTGCGGATCTTTCTGCTCCAAAATATAATTCGCCCACGGAAATAAATGATATACCAATATCATCATTGTCTTTTTCTCTGGAAGATATGACTTTTTCATTTTTTCTTAATATTTCAATACATATATCAGTATCGAGCAATATCATAGATCAAATTCTCTGCCGAGAGTCCGGCTATCATAGATATCATTGATTATTTCTTCTGATGTCCTGGTATCTTCCCATTTCCCTGATAAATTTCTCCAAAGATTGATCTGTGAAACTTTGGATATAATTTTGTTTTCATTTATTTTTTTTTCCATTAATGAAGCCGTGCCCTTTTCAATGATGATTAGTAATTCATTATTTATACTTCTTCTTTCTAAATCAGAAAGTTTTTTTATAACGGAAAAAACATCATCTGGGATATTTCGGATTGTTATGTTTGCCATAGTTATATATTAGTTACAAAGTAGTTCAATGTCAATATTTTTTAGAATTTATTTGTTTGGCAATAATAAAGGAAGATAATGCTGCCTGATAAGTTGAATTGATAAGAGAGTAAATAGCGCCCGGCCAGTTAAGGACTGTGCCGGGCGTTTTTTAAACCAGCGATTTACGTATAAAATATTTAGTAAATAAATTCACCCACGGATTGATTCTCCATATTATAAGCAGGATCCTCCCCATTAAATGTATAATAATATATACTAATAAATAACGATAATTCTCAAAAAAATATTACAAATAGTATGGTAAATTATATCTACTGTGTTATATTATATAATATGATGAAAAGATACTGTTATGAAAAACATGACATTGTTATGAAAAACAGAAAGCTAACATTTTTAAATATAAACAGTGCCTAAATGGAGAAAGAAGTGAAACGTATTATCTTTATTCTTTTAGTACTATTTTTACTTGTATCAGCTGGTTATTTGTGGGCAGATCGTGTAAATATTCCCGTACAACTTATTTGGTCAAGAGTTAACCCTCAAACGATAGTAATCTATGAAAACGATGCACCAATAGCACAAGTAGAGTTTTACTACGTTCATATTTATCGTAATTCAAGTGTTATGTTTTTTGATTTGAGTATTGGCCCCGGAAGTAAAGTTTTAGTTGATGGCAAAGTATATGATGTTAAAAAAGTAAAAACATTATAACAACACCGGCTATCTGCAATAATCCTGATGAAACCCCTGTCATCTCTCACATAGGGCCTGGGCCCAGTTGGATCACGGTACCGACGATATATTTAGGATTGAATATATTTACCGCGCTCATTCTTGACCGGAATGAACGATACCTGTCTAATTAATTAAATAAATCGCTGTATTGGATATTATATTCTGATGGTAAGTTTTTCACAATAATTTTACCGGTATTTGGATAAAAAATTACTTTTCTCCCGCATGAACCTCCAGTAGTTTTCCCGTATATTTTCAACCCCTCTTTTTTAAGTGAATTTACGGCGGATTGTACATTCTTTTCTCCAATTGAAATATAAGGAATGTTTTTGTCGTTTTTAAGAACGTCCGCCCCTCCAATGATCATAACCGTAATATCTTTTTTTCCCATTCCTTCACGCTTCATTTCATTGACTAAATTTATAATAGCCCGGTCCACGTAATAAAAATCGTTCCTTTCACCGTTTTAAACAGGCATGACCCTGTGAGAAATGGCCATCCTGTTTTCTATATTTTACATAATGCAGCAATTTTCATGCCAGGATGTATGAAATAAGGGAGCTGAATGAAAGTTTTATTCTTGAAAAACATTGATTTTGCGAAGTTTTGTAATCTATAAACAGGACATTTGACAGAGGGGTATGAAATTATTCATAGAATAATGGCACGGCCTCTTCCAACATCCATTAACATATTATTATATAACCATTTAAACAGTTTTGACATATGTTGTGAAATTGAGATATTTCACACCCCTTTTTAATTGCTGCTGTAAAGAATTATAATAACCCGCAAAACAGCAAAAAAGGTTTATATGGGCCTGGTGAATCGTGGTTTTGCCCAACGTTTTACGGGTGTGATCTTTTTAAAAAATGTTCACAGGACACTAAAAAATTGGAAAAGTGTTTTAAAATTATTTATACTGATAAATATGGGAGGGGGCTGTCACGGCATACCATTGATTTAAGTTAACCGGACAAGAAAAATATTTAAGCAAGAATGCGAATAGAAAATAAATAATATGTAAAAAGTCATAAACCTGAAAAATTGAAGCAGGTTTAGTACCCGCTGGCTGCAAAAAAGATAGACAGCAAAAGTAAATAAAAATATATCGTACTTGAAACTTTTGGATTTACCTTTTTTCATAACATGAAATCCGCGGTGGAGGATCCTTTATGAATTTATTACAGAGGATAAGTATCAAAGCCAGACTCGTATGGGTCTTTATAGTTATCATAATTATTTTTGCCGGGTTCGGCGTGTTTACCATGTTTGAAATGAATCAGCTGGGTGAACTCACAAATACTCTTTACGAGCACCCTCTGCAAGTCACGAACGCCGCTCTCCGGGCAAGCCTTGGTGTTGTTAAGATGCACAGGAGTATGAAAGATGTGTCGCTTTCAAAGACAGACAATGATCTTGAAAGGGCCGTGCAGGCTGTTGATGAAGAAGAGAAAATCGTGTACCGGCAGCTGGATATAATAAAATACAGGATCCTCGGGGAGGTAGGCAAAGAGCTGGAAAGAGAAGCGTACGAACAGTTTTCTTCCTGGAGAAAGATCAGGGTAAAAGTGATAGATTTAGTGCTTGAAGGCCGTAATGAAGAGGCTGCCGTCATTACAAAGGGTGAAGGGGCCGATCACGTGTACATGCTGGAACAGAAAATGCTGGAATTAAGAGCATACGCGGTCAACAAGGCTGAGGGGTTTATGGCGGACGCGGAGGGTGCACAGAGCAGTATTTCAAGAAACACGCTGTTTATTATCTTAGCGGTCGCAATTTTTTCCGGCGCGCTCGCGCTTTTTATCATAATCAGCATTTTGTCGCCCCTTTCATCACTTAAAAAAACAATGTCCGGAATAACCGAGACCGGGGAAGTGAAACGAGCGGTTCCCGTCGGAAAAAATGAAATAGCCGAAATGGCGGAGGATTTCAACCGGCTTATATTAAAGCTGGAAAACCAGCTGTGGCTCAGAGAGGGGCTCAACAGCCTTAACCAGGAGCTGTCCGGTGACCTGCCTTACGACGATCTGATGGAAAAAAGCATCAATTTCGTGTCCAGGTACGTCGAGGCATGCACTGCCGTCATTTATTCTTATAATAGTGAAACCACAATGTGCGAGTTGAAAGCATCGTTCGCTTTTATCGAAAGGGGTTATCTTTCGAACCGGTTTTTACCCGGGGAAGGCATTGTCGGGCAGGTCGCGGTCGAAAAAAAACCCATTCTATTGAAAAATATAAAACTGGAGGAAGCCATCGGGGTCACCGGCACAGCAAGCGCCCCGCCCAGGAATATTTACGCCATTCCGCTGGTATATGAAGACACGCTATATGGGGTTCTGGAGACAGCATCCTTTGAGGAAATCGATACCGTGAAAAGAGATATCCTGGATGCCATGGGGCAGGTCATATCGGCTTCCATGTACTCAGCCACCCAGAGCAGCCGTATACAGAAAATGTTGGATGAATTCAGGATCATGAACGAAGATCTGCAGGGGAAGACCGACGAGCTCAACGCGACAAACGAGGAGCTCACCTCCATGAACACCGAGCTCAAAGCCCAGTCGGAGGAGCTTGAAGCGCAGTCTTCAGAGCTGAGGGTGCAGAAAGCAGAGCTTGAAAAAAAGCAGGTGCAGGTGGCTGAAGCCGACAGGCTGAAGTCGGAGTTCCTTTCTAACATGAGCCACGAACTCAGAACACCGCTGAACAGCGTGCTTGCCCTTTCTCAGCTTATGATCTCGAGAGGCACCGGGAAAAACCCGGATCAGGAGAAAGAATATCTGGAGATCATAGAGCGCAACGGCCGCCACCTTCTGTCTTTGATAAATGATATCCTGGACCTTTCAAAGATCGAAGCGGGGAAGATCGACCTCTATTTTTCAGGTGTAAAGCCCGCCCGTGTAATTGAGAATATCGTGGAGACGATCGGGCCTATGGCTGA
>DRHN01000462.1 GCA_011049595.1 Spirochaetota bacterium
CCCTGCTAATATTCCCTCTATAATTCCCGGCCGGAAGAAACTCTTAATATCCCCATATGCAAATAAGACCATCACCGTTACCCATAATGCTGAAAGCTTTATCTTCACATTTATCTTCACATCTTCTAAAATTCTTGCGGTCTTTTTGTTTGAATTCATTTTTCTCTCCTTTTTTTTCTTATGATTGAAGAAGGGTTATAATTCGCGATTTAAAGAAACATCTGTACTGCGACACAAAAATGCGCCCAACTGTGGTATGAAGCACACTTCACAAATTACATTTCCCATCTTCTCTGCTATCTTACTTCAGAATGATATTTTGTCAAGTAAATTGGGATAATAAAAGAGAACGCACATCTTTCGGGGAGTAAAATGAGCGCACCTCATCCTGGAAAATCATCATATCTTGACTTACAGAATAGGGAACCGAGGCCTTAATTTCAACCTTATCGAATCATGGTTTCTTTTCAGACATTCCAAAATTTTACTCACTTCGTGAGAAATGACTGCAATTACTTTCATCTCATGGCCGCAGTGAGGGTTGGTACACTTAATAGGAGCGATCCCCTTTGAATAATCTCCACATTCAATGAATTTTTCTACTGCTTCTTTTATTCGTATAATCCTGTATTTGCCGTACTTTTCTCTTGGTTTATAGACGGGCAAACGGTCCTCCACAAAACCCTTTGCCTTATATAAACCAGGGGAATGAGGAAATTATTTCATAGGGCTTGAAAGTGTACGTAAAAGGGAAAAGATAATTACAAGTGGTTAAAGGTTGTTATATTCCGAGCTATTGCGGCCATAAATATTGCCCGATCCTTGAGATCCCTAAGTAGAGAATAGCCATCCAAAGGGTATCCTTTCATCAACAGATTCT
The DNA here is from genome assembly GCA_011049595.1 of Spirochaetota bacterium. Lineage (GTDB taxonomy): Bacteria > Spirochaetota > B62-G9 > B62-G9 > DRHN01 > DRHN01. The sequence goes on from DRHN01000462.1 coordinate 881, forward strand.
CACACGCCCTAAAACTTCAAAACAAATTTATAAAATAGGCAAAGATCAGACCATAATTTTCACTATTTTTGGGCCAGCAATTTTCATTCACCCAAGAATATGCGCTTTTTATTGTTTTGATATAAAAAATTATAGTAATTATTAAATTGATAATATAGGATTGTAAATATTATTTTCATAATCCTCTATTATTTTCTCGAGCATCTTTATAAGCAGCCAAAAGCATATCATGGTATTTTAAAGGCATTTTCGATTGTCCCTCTCGTATTATATGCTTTAATTGTAAACGCCGAATTTCTTTGCTGCTTCTATCATTGCCAGGAAGTTTTCCGGTTTGACTCCGCTGTGAATGCTGTTGCTCGAGGAAATCATTAAACCCCCTCCCTGGCCCGCCCCTGTTATTATCTGTTTTACTTCATCTTCTACTTCAGTTACAGATTTAACACCCAAGGTGAATTTACAGTCGACATTGCCGATCAGGCAGACCCTGTCACCGTATTTTTTTTTGACCTCCGCGATATCCATGCCAGCGCCTGGATCGATCGGGTGTAATCCATCAATGCCGGTGTCAATGATCATGTCAATGATCGGTTTAATGTTCCCGTCACAGTGTTTGATATATTTCACACCAAGCTCGTGCACCCTTTTTACAATTTTTTTCAGTTCAGGGAAAATAAATTCTTTAAACTGCGCCGGTGATATCAGAGGGCTGTAATTTGATGCGTAATCATCGGTAGAGAATATTATATCCGCCCCCTCTTCTACTGCTATTTCCATAACACGCATGTTATAATCTACCGAGATCCTGATAACATCCTTGACCAGCTGAGGCTCGGTAATGTATTTGATAAGCATCTCCTGCATCCCCATAAGCCTGCGCGGTCTTGAAAACGCGTCCCTTATTAAAAAGATTATCGCTTTTATGCCTTTGAACCTTTTTATCACTTCTCTGAGCTCCGCTATTCTGTAATCTGCTTCCGGGTCGGGCGGAACATATTTTTCCAGATCTTCTCTCGATGTAATAGGGCACCGGGTTTCGGTTAAATTCCATTCCCCCGCGCCTGTATCCCTGTACACTACGTGAAATGAATCCGTGTAGAGATTCTCACCGATCTTTTTATAATCCTGGCGGGAAGGTACAATTACAACGTCTAAGTCGTATTTCTCCACAAAATCATGATATGAGCAGTCCGGGCATATTTTACGTATGACTGTGCCGCTTATAAACATTTCACATACAGGCACCCTGTCGGGCACTTTCCTTTCAAGTGCAGTTAGGACCCTTTCCGTGGAATTCATTGAATTGCTCCTTTGATACCAATTTCCCGTTTTATAGGCATAAACTTTTGTTTACAGGAAAATACAAAAATCCAGAATGTGGGTTTTCCACATAAGTGTATCAATTTTGATGTATCGTTCTAATGTAATATATTTTTGTGAATTTTCAAAATAGTGACAGGTGGATTAACAGTAAAAGGTAGTATGAGCTCTTTTGGCACAATACAATTTAAGATAAAAAAAAATTTATTCTTTACAAAGTAATACGTACATAATAGTATATGCTATCCTAAAGGATAAAAAAAAATAAATCAGGAGGCTCAAATGAAAAAAGCAACTATGCGGTTACTGGTTGTGCTGATGGGTGGTATGATGATCTTAATTTTAATACTTGCGGGCTGTGCGGATAAAAAAGCGGCAGAGGCGCCCGCAGAGGCCGAAGAAGAGGCTGCCGCCCCGAAGGAAAAAAGACATTATTACTATGTTGGGGCTGTTCTGGCGCATCCTTATTTCCTGGACACGTGGATTGGAATAGACTACGCAAAACAGGCATTTGACGTAGACATAACGGTCCTGGGGCCGAATGACTTTGATATGACCGCCATGTCCGCGGCAATAGAGCAGACGATCGCGAAAAAGCCGGATGGCATATTGACCCTGGCCTGGGATTCAACCCCTGTTCCGTCGATAAAAAAAGCGATGGACGCGGGGATACCGGTGATCCTGCTTTATACAACGGTACCGAACAGCGGCGCGCTCGCCTATATCGGTCTTGACAATTACCAGGCCGGTGTGGATACCGGCAACGAGCTGATCAAACGCGGCGGAACTTCCGGAAAACTCGGTATAATAATGAATGCCGGAGCTTCAAACACCGAAGAAAAAAAAGCAGGGGCACTGGCCGCTCTTGAAGGTACGGACTGGGAAGTTGTGGTCCAGGCAGAAGACCAGGCAAATACCGAAGTTGCCATCGAAGCGGCAAAGTCGATGTTCAACGCTCATCCGGAGCTGACAGGTATTCTCGGTCTCGATTCAAGTTCGGGCACCGGTATCGGAAGGGCCATCGAGGAGCTGGGCCTCGAGGACAAGGAGATGACGATTATCGTGCATGACCGCGAAGACGTTACCCTGGAGTATATAGAAAAAGGCATAATAGACGCAACGGTTGAGGCAAAAACAGCATACGCGCCTTATCTTGCCATTCAATTACTTGAAAATTATCACGACAGAAAGATGGAAAACGACGTTCCTATCAGTGCGGACAATTGGGAAGCGGGCATAAGGTCTTTCCCGCAGTTCATCTACGTGGGATCGGTAATTATCGACCAGGACAATGTTCAGTATTTCCTGAGGGAAAATTTGCCTGAATATTAGAAAGCAAAATAGTTTATTATCCCGCAGCTTATATCGGAAACTATAAGCTGCGGGAAAAATTTAAACAGGATGTATAATTTCAGATGGCAAAAAATGAAATACTTGTTCTTGAAAACATTTTTAAAAGTTTCGGGGTTGTAAAGGCCCTGAAGGATGTGAGCTTTTCAGTCGACAGGGGTGAGGTCCACGCGATTCTCGGGGAGAACGGTGCCGGTAAGAGCACCCTGGTTAAAATCATTAAGGGGGAGCTCAAGCCTGACACGGGAAGACTTGTATTCGAAGGAAATGAAATAAAGGTAATCGATCCATTATACGCCAGCTCTATCGGGATAACCATGGTCCACCAGGAGCTCACAGTTTTTGAAAATCTGTCAGTTGCCGAGAATATATTCCCGAAAAATGTGTTTAGAACGAAGCTGGGTTTGATCGACAAAGACAAAATACATAAAATGTCGTCCGAAAAGCTTGCACTTTTTAACCTGCGGATAAACCCGGCTGAAAAAATTGCCAATCTGCCTCTGGCTGAACAGCGGATCATAGAAATTCTTCGCGCCATCGGGTTAAAACAGAAATTGATTATTTTAGATGAACCGACGTCGGGATTGAACGAAAGTGAAGTCAGGAATTTAATTGCAATTGTAAAGAGATTAAAAAGCGAAGGAATAAGCATTCTGTATATATCACACCGTATTTCTGAAGTTCTGGAAATAAGCGACAGGGTCACTGTATTAAAGGACGGTAATTATGTCAGCACATTAAAAACCGAAAATGTGACGGAAGATAAATTAATACATCTCATGGTTGGAAGGGAAGTCGACCTGCTTTATTCAAAGAAAAAAATTGCTGTAAAAGGCGCCAAAGAAAATTATTTGGAATTGGAAAATGTGAGCAAGGAAAATTTTATAAATGATATCAGTTTTAAACTCCACAAAAAAGAAATACTCGGTATTTTCGGGCTTGAAGGGTCCGGGATAGAAAAACTGTCGCAAATTCTTTTTGGGCTGGATTCCTACGAAAGGGGCAGGATCAGGATCAACAATGTTGATTTCAGCAGACTCAAAACGGAGGAAATGCTTGGTAACGGTTTTATTTATTTGAACAACGACCGCAAGAAGGCCGGGTTGTTTTTTGACATGACGGCGAGCGATAACATGGCCTGCCCTGTGCTCAAAAGATTTTCAAAATCCAGTCTGTTGAAATACAAGGAAATACATAAATACACGGAAAAATTCATAAAAAAATTCAATATTGTTATTCCCGGTATAAAGACAAAACCGAAAAACCTGAGCGGGGGAAACCAGCAGAAACTAATGTTTTCCATATGTCTGGGGGTCGCACCTGAATGTGTTATTGTGAATGAACCAACCCGGGGGGTTGATGTCGGGGCAAAGGCTGAGATCCACAGGTTTATCCTTGATCTGCCGGAGAACAACACCAGTGTTATCATTTTTTCTTCAGAGCTGCCCGAATTGATCAGCCTTTGCGACAGGGTTGTGGTCATGAAGAACAAGGCCGTAGCAGGAGAACTGGCAGGCAGTGAAATTACAGAAGAAAAAATAATGGTAATGGCCGCGAGGAGTAAAATCAGCTGATATCAGCAGGTGCTTATAGAAAATGAGTGATAAGAATAATAAAATCAGAAATGTAAATTTCGGGCAGTATTCTATATTCATAGTGAACATAATAGCGTTCATTTTTTTATCCTTACTCCGTGAAAACTTTTTCAGGTACACCAATATTTATTCAATAATATTTGGTATATCCATGGAGTTTCTCCTGGTCATAGGAATGACACTGCTGCTGATAATGGGGGAAATAGATCTTTCGATCGGATCTGTATTTGCTTTTTCAGGCATATTTGCCGGATTTCTAATGATGAAACTCGACATGCCAACCTGGGCAGGGATCCTACTTTGCCTTTGCGTAACTGCTGCGATCGGCTATATTAACGGTTTTCTTGTTGTAAGGTTCAGGGCCAACTCCCTTATGATCACGATAGGCACGATGATTTTTTTTAGAGGGATCGCGGACGCTTTCATTAATTTGATGAGAGGTGTTACATACCCTTCAGGCTACCGCGCTATCGCGAACTTTAGAATAGGGGGCATTAATTTCACTATAATTTTGATGGTCCTTTTGATGATAATTCTCGAGTTTTTATTGTTGAATCACACCGCCTTTAAGAAGTTCTATTATATAGGGCAGAATATCAGATCTGCAAAGCTGTACGGCATCAAAGTTGAAAAAATAAAGCACACCGTTTTTATTCTGACCAGCGTCACGGCGGGCCTTGCGGGGATATTCGCGGCTTCCCGGAGCGGCCAGACAGTGTATAATACAGGACAGGGGCTGGAATTTAAAATGATAACTGCGGCGATCCTGGGAGGCGCAAGCCTATTCGGCGGCAAGGGATCGATAGTAAAATCTTTTTTCGGCCTGCTGCTATTGGCTGTCATACTCAATGGTTTGATAATGTTCAACATAGACCCTGTCTGGACGGACGTTGTAATAGGTATAGTGTTGATTTTTGCGATAGTCCTTGATACCAGAATAAACCGGGAACAATTTGAGTACTAATCGGGGCTTTTTTATAATGAAAAAATTATTGACTCAGGTCATCAGATCCAAAGAAATCACGGTATTGATTTTAATTATTATTCTGATCCTTATTCTTAGTTTTGGAAGCGATGTATTTCTTAACATTACAAATTTTGAATCAATGCAGGCAAGTATTGCGCCGAACGCGATCATTGCCGTCGGGATGATGATTTTACTAATAAGCGGGGTGTTCGATCTGTCGGTCGGTTCTGTGATGGGCGTGACCGGAGCCATTGTATCCCTTTTAATGGCAGCGGGATTAGGGGTCATCCCTTCAATAGTTGCGGGTTTGTGTGTGGGCCTGGGGTTCGGGTTTTTTAATGGTTTTCTTGTTGCGTTCGGCGGTGTCAACCCGCTGATAGCGACTATCGGTACGTTGTATATAGGCAGAGGGCTGATGCGTGCTATAATGAGGGGCGAATTGAGGCACGGGATCCCGATAAAACATGAAAGTTTTTTAATATTAGGCCAGGGCAAGACATTTGGTGTTTACAACATGTTCTGGATCATGCTAGTAATTATAATCCTGGCACAATTTTTAATAGTGAGAACCTACCGAGGGCGTCAACTGTTCTATGTCGGCGGTAACTATGAAGCATCGAGACTTGTTGGTATAAAAGTAAAAAGGGTCCGGATGCTGACTTTTGGGCTCAGCGGTTTGCTGGCGGCAGTGGCCGGGATACTGTCTACATCACGTTTTGGCATTTCGTCTTTATATCTTGGAGTCAATGTGCATTTGCAGGTTATTATCAGCTGTCTGATCGGGGGCGCCAGCATTTCGGGGGGGCAGGGGTCGATCATCGGGGCACTGCTGGGGGTAATTTTCCTCACTTTAATAGTAAGTGCGTTTAATATACTGGAGATAGGTATGTCGTGGCAGAATATTATTGTCGGGATCATTTTGATCTTTATTGTGTCCGTAGACGCGTATCTGGTTACGAGAAGAAGAAGGACCCTTGGAGAAATATAAATATAGTAATACAATAAATA
>DRHN01000463.1 GCA_011049595.1 Spirochaetota bacterium
CTCATGAGCAACTCCCTTACATTGCCGCCCGTGTCGTACAGCCCGAACCCGTTCGCAGAATAGCTTTTCACCTCCACAGTGCCGTCCAGATCCTGCGGATACACACTGCAAGCATAATCCCGTGTGTCGAATGTATCCCCGAGCGGCCAAGTGTAGTGATTCGGCCCTCCCACTGCGCCTCTGTCGGAAGGTAAAACCCGTTCTTAGTAAAATCAGCTTCCCAGGTTGACTCATCATACACCTCTTCAAGCCCCAAGAGTGTCGAAAGGGCATTGCAGAACCGAACAGCATCGTCCCAGGATATGTAATATATCGAATAATTGTATTGGTTCACCGGGAATCAGAATAAACGGCTTGCTGAGTTAAGGTTAGATTATTTTATGAGGAAATATGAGGGTTGTCTAAGGACCTAGTAAATAGTTTAAGGTAAAAACAGAAATGTAGAGGAATTATTAAAAAATGTTACTATAAGCTCTAATTGATGTTTTGTTCTGCCTCAAGTGGAAAAGGAATTCATAGTATGATATAATAGAAGTAACAATGGGTGGTACCGTTTGAAGACTTTTACAATTAAAGAAAGGGAATGAAATGAAAGGGCGTATGGAAGTTTTCGTGGAGTCTCTATTACTGAGAAAATTTTTTATAGCTAAACTTTTTTTCATAAACTTTTTTGATTATCTCTGTCAGGCACATAATTTTTATCTTTTGTTGCATATTTCTGTGATACTTCTTTTAGATCTTTATATATCCCCACAGCGTGACCCGCGATCAAAACATCACCCAGCAAAGTAAAATCATCTCTTGTCAATTTTGTGTACTTCAACCCCGTTACATCGCATTTTATCTGGTTCCATAAACCGGACCGCGCCCCGCCGCCTATAACCCGTACTTCAGAAAAATTAATTTCAGGGTAATTTTTTTTCATCACATTCAGCACAAACCCGTATTCATAGGCGAAACTTTCCAGCATTGATCTGTAAAAATGCGCTTTTTTGTGGCTCCATGTGTGTCCGATCCACATACCCTTGATATCCGGGTCGCTCGGATAACCCCTGCCGCCCAAAAGGCTGACCGACAGCAGGCCGTCGGAGCCCGGAGACAATTTACCGGCCTTTTCATCAAGCAGCTCAAAAGCCGACCTATCAATGCCTGATTTCTCAACAGCTTCTTTTAGTGCGTTCAATACTTTAGACAGATAATCCTCATTTTTTTGAATAAAAACACCGGGACTTGGATAATCCCCCTGCGAGCTTTTATTTACAGCCCCCTCGCAGTTTCCTTTTAAATCATACACCCCGGCCTTTACAAAACTGACCCCGGCGTCTATACCGATCAAATATGATTTTTTCATGGTATTGTCCTTTGTTTGACAGAGGAGCGCCCGGAGGATTTTTGCGATGGATTTATATTTATTGTATTACTATATTTATATTTCTCCAAGGGTCCTTCTTCTTCTCGTAACCAGATACGCGTCTACGGACACAATAAAGATCAAAATGATCCCGACAATAATATTCTGCCACGACATACCTATCTCCAGTATATTAAACACACTTACTATTAAAGTGAGGAAAATTACCACCAATTGACTCCCAGAAATAAAGACGAAATGCCAAAACGTGATGCTGATTTTTTCAATATGAAAGGAGGGGAGTATGAAAAAGCAAGGAAATTATTTTTCCACTCTTGAGCTTCTTGAGAAATACTCCAGCCAGTTGAACAAAATGATTAAAGATGGGTCCTTTTACTGTTTGCCTTACACCAAACGCAGTACGCAAATCCGGCAGATAAAGCGACTTTACAACAAGCTCCGTGGCCCGGTTGGGGATATGAAGCTGATAAGCATTCTTGCAGCTGCTTCCTTTTTGGTGCTTGGAGTTTCGTGCAACTTACAAACCGGAGGCGATGGAAATAAGGACACACTGGAAATTGCCGGATATGTTTTCGGTGATGCTGCTCAAGAAGCGAAAGTAGTAGCTCTGGGCGGGAATGGCGGATTTGAAGTGCCACCTACTGTTGAACAGGTAGAAGCTGTACTCGCTTTCTTTGATGAATCCGTTGATGCAGGAACACGTGAGGGATTTGGGCCTGGTAACTCGGCCAACGGTCGATTAAATGCCCTGAGAAACATGATTAAGTCAACACGTAATTTGATTGAGGAAGAGCTCTATGAAGAAGCGTATGTACAATTACAGGATGCATACAACCGTATGGATGGTGACCCAAAGCCTCCAGAATTTGTCACTGGAGAAGCGGTAGAAGATCTAAGAGGCATGGTTGTCGCTCTCCTGTACGGCCCGGTTACTCCTAAAGTCCCATCATTTGCAGCCCCTGTTCAGAATCCCTTCGGCCTGACAGCTACATATGGTTATACTTTTCTAGCCGTTGCCGATCTCGACGGGGACGGTGACATGGAGAGGATGGCAGTCGCTGAGATGAATGAGGTAGTTGTTCTGGCCAACTCGCCGGGCCTTGCTCCGCTGTACCCCAAACAGCCTGATACATACGATGGGTTTTACACTCCCCGGGCCACATACTACACAGGCCGCGTTGACATACATGGGTTAGCCTGGGGAGAAGAGGGGTTGTGGGGGGTGATTACTTCATTCTCGTGTCTTGCTCTGATAGATGACTCTTTTAGCTTTATTCCTAAATGGAAGCCATCTTTTATTAAAGAGCTGGCCTCTGAAGACCGGTGTCATCTCAACGGGATGGCAATGAGTGAAGGGGTTCCTCTGTATGTGACAGCAC
>DRHN01000464.1 GCA_011049595.1 Spirochaetota bacterium
CCATTGCAGAAGATAGAAGCTGTTTTTTTTGATCTTGACGGATTGCTGGCGGATACCGAAGATCTTCATTTACAGGCCTATCACATCATGGCCGGTCATATGGGGATTGCCCCGACCACAGAATATTTGCAGTCATTTTTCGGTGCCGCGACAAGTAAAAACGTTTCAAGAATAATGAAAGAGTTCGATGTCACGGAGCACAGCTTCGAGGATATGCTGAAGCTCAGATACGACAGTTACCACACTCTTGTAAAAACCACACCGCTTTATCCAATGGAAGGGGCTGAAACCTGCATCAAAATTATCCAGGAAAACAGCATGAGACGGGCGCTGGTGACCTCCTCGATCAAAGAACACGCTGTTTCAGTACTGGAGAATATATCAAAACATATCAGCATAAACTACAGCTTGATCGATTTTTTTGATGTTATGATATTCGGGAATGAGATCAAAAAATTAAAACCCGAACCGGACATATATGCTGAAGCGGCAAAGCGCGTTAATATCAAACCTGAAAAATGCGTTGTACTGGAAGATTCCGAAACGGGAGTGATCTCCGCGAAAAAAGCCGGCATGTTTGTAATCGCGGTACCTAACATACACACTTTAAATCAGAAATTCGACATGGCCGACATGGTTGTATCATCCCTTCTTGATGTTGCCGGTATGGATTTTATGAAATAGCTTTCATCACCGGCTGGTGATCACGAAATTGAAAAGGCCTGAAAATGTACAGAGTTAAAATAGGGATCGCTGCCTGCACGGGGCTGTCCCGGTCTATAATAGATAATGCCGATTATGTCGAAATAAAAAAGATCTGCGCGGATGAAGTCTCCCATTTTAAAAAACTGACCGAAAAACCTCTGTTTTTTCACATTCAGTTCACAGGCAGCAACTCATTTTACCTGCCGGCAGCAGAGGATGTAAGAAGATCTTTGCCTGAAATTTCAGAAGCCTATGAAAGGGAACGACCTGCTTTTACATCTTTTCATTTCGGTTTGAGCACCGGCTCGATAACAGTAGATCCGGAGAACAACGTGGCTGTTGCCGGCTCCAGGATCCTCTCAAAGGAAGAGATTACAATTAATATGGAGAAAAACCTGAGAACGATCCGGGATGCTTTTCCGGACACTGTGCTCCTTGTTGAAAACCAGGAGTTCATTCCCGATGAGCTTTCAAAAGGTGCTTATCGCTACATCCAGGAGGCGGACTTTTTTTCGTACCATGTAAATAAATGGAATCAAATGGGAATCCTTGACGGCATAGTGTTCGATGTAGCCCACGCTCTCATCACTGCAGTGAACCACCCTTATTATCATGATCCGGGTGCGGACCCATTAACCGGTTTTAAAAGATATATTGGCGAATTGCCCCTCCGGCTGATCCGGGAAATCCACATTTCCGGGATAAAACGATTACCCGGCGGCGTCTGGGTGGACTTTCACAAAGAAATAAGTGATCTGGAGCTGAAAGGGCTAAAAATAATCCTTGACTCTGTAGCGAAAAGCATAGAAAAATATATACCGTTAACTCTTGAATATTCCAGAGATTTGAGTAAAATAACAAAACAGTTAAACACTCTGCGAGATTTTTGTACTAATTAACCGCCCGGCGGAGGAAGACAGCATGTTCCGGAAAGTGTTGATAGCAAACAGGGGGGTGATCGGGTACAGAATTCTTAAAACCCTCAGGGAAAATAACATAAGATCCGTTTCGGTGTATACACCGGGAGATAAAAACTCCCTTCACGTTACCGAAAGTGACGAAACCATATGCATCCGGGCCTACAATGAAATACCGGAAATAATCTCTGCAGCCAGACATTTTAAAGTAAACGCCATTCATCCAGGTGTCGGTTTTCTTTCGGAAAACATCGACTTTGCCAGGGTAGCAAACCACTACAGCGTTTTTATCGGGCCTGATACTTCGTTATTTATAAAAATGGGCAACAAGGTCAAAGCGCGGATGATCGCGGACGAAGCGGAGATACCGAAAACACCCGGTTCAAGGGGCCCTCTCAAGAACGAAAAAGAAGCATTGAACATTGCGGGCTCGGTAGGCTATCCGGTAATCATCAAGGCCGCGGCAGGCGGGGGCGGCATGGGCATGGAACGTGTTGTACATGAAGAGGACATGACAGGGGCTTTCAAAAGGGTCAAAGAACAGGCCAAAACTCTTTTCGGGAATGAGGACGTCTATATAGAAAAACTCATTCATCCGAACAGGCACATAGAGGTGCAGGTGCTTGCGGATAATCACGGCAATGTGGTGCATTTTGGAGAGAGGGACTGCTCGATCCAGAGAAGTCACCAGAAACTGATTGAATTTTCACCAGCAGATATATCTGAGGATCTTCGTCAGGCAATAACAGGGGCTGCCTGCGCACTCACAAAAGCGATAGGCTACAAAAATGCCGGTACAGTGGAGTTTCTTGTGGATGAAAAGGAGAATTTTTATTTCATGGAAATGAACACAAGGATCCAGGTCGAGCACAGGGTCACCGAGATGGTGTACCGCCGGGACCTTATCCACGAGCAGCTGAGGTCCGCGGCGGGGGAAAAACTGGGATACAGTCAGGACGACCTCAAAAGCTACGGGTACGCAATTGAATGCCGGGTAAACGCGGAAGATCCGGATAAAGATTTCGAAGCTTCCCCCGGTATTATCGAGAAATTTATCCCACCGGAAGGAAAAAACATGATCGTTGACACATTCATCCCCAGGACCCAAAGGGTCATCAGGACCCCAGAGGTAACCAGGACCCAAGGGGTCATCAGGGTCACGGGCACTGAGACTTTTCCCATATCAACCACTTATGACTCCCTTCTCGCCAATGTCATAACCTGGGGAAAGGACAAAAAGTCCGCGTTAAAATTGATGAAAGAAAAATTGTCAGAATTCGTTATTGAAGGGAAAGATATAAAGACAACTATCCCGTTTCACCTGGAAAAAATAAAAGAGCTCGGGAAATAAGTACAGGAAGGAGGGTTAAAGATATGGCAGACAGGGTCCGGATAAAGATTGGGGGAAAAAGCATCTATGCAGAGATCAACAGCAGTCAAACCGCCCGGCTTTTTTTGAAAAGTTTACCCTTGAAATTGTCTTTGGGGCGGTGGGGAGATGAATATTACGGCAACTGCGGGATAAACGCCAGCCGTGAGGAAGACGCGAGGGCAGACATGGAGGTGGGAGAGCTCGCGATATGGCCCGACGGCAGCTCCTTTTGTATATTTTTCGGCCCCACCCCTGCCAGTACAAACGGCAAACCAAAGGCAATTTCGCCGGTCAACCCCATCGGGAAGATCGAGGGTGATGTCTCGTTTCTCAAAGAACTGCCCCATTCATTAAACGCGGAAATAGAAAAACTCTAGTTTTATTTTGGCGGTCATGTCTATCGCCTAAGTGTTCGTATAACAACCGGTGCGAGTTACTCACACTTGAACAACATTTCCCTCATATATTTCTTTAAGACCAAGATCGCTTTTCAGGATCAAGGCCCCTGTTTTTTTGTTGATGCCGGCAGCTGTCCCGCGGATATAACCGCTGTCATTTACTACAGTGACACGCCTTCCTTCAAGACAGGCATCGGATTCCCATTCGGCCAACAAGCCCTGGACTTCACCGCTGTCAACACGGTCCAGCATTCCAAATAACTCCTCGACTAAAAGCGACAGAAATTCCTCTTTTATTAGGATTTTCCCGGTTTCGATATAGTACGAGGTAGCGCCGGACTCGAGAGACGGCGGCATTTCAGCAGAATTGAGGTTTACACCAACTCCTATCACGGTCCTGGCCATTTTTTCCTCGGTAAGCGCTCCGGAAATTTTCTTGCCATTCTCCCACATCACATCATTTATCCATTTCAGCCTCACGCGGCCATCATGTTTTTTTAATATCCTGTAGACCGCGTGAGCCGCGATCATGCTGTAGGGGACCCGGAAGTCATATTCCGTTAAAATGACTGAAAAAGTGAGATCGCCGCCTGATGAAACCCATTTACTGTCGTATCTTCCTCTCCCCATTGTCTGTTCATCGGCAACGACCAGGGCCCTGTTGCGGATAGACTTCTCCGGCAGGCTGAAAGCGGTATCCATTGTCGAACCGACTGTTTTAAACCAGAATATTCCCGTTGGCCCGTGACCCAGCCCGGGAAACAGTTTTATCATCCTATTCTCTTTTTCACGCACTCTTATCATAAGAAAGCCCTCAGGCGACTGCGGCTGTGTACAACAACCAGAATGATGTTAAACTGCCCGGGGCAGGGGCATCTATATAGGTTTCGGTACAATGCCGAAAAGTTTTTCCCCCTCCCTTACCTGCTGCCCGTTGAGAAAATATATCCTGGCTACCCTTCCCCGTTCTCCTTCATGCACGATCTCACGTCTTTTTTTCATTACCATTGCTATCGCGAGCACATGCCCTTTTTCAACTATATCACCAACACTCACAAGTGGGGGCATACCCGGGTTAGGAGTCACAAAGTACTGGGCGCCCTGCGGAGCGTTTATAAATTTATAATGAGTCTCTTCTTCCAGAGTCTGCTCCTCCTCGGGGGTAAGCTTGATTTCCAGTTCGAGAACATAGGTGTAGTAGCCGCAAAAACTGTTGTCAATGGGCCTGTTGATCTTTCTTACCACACCGGCAGTGTAATCAAATAATCTCTTTTTGATCAGGTCAAGCCTTGTAATGGTGTACAGCTGGTCCCCTTCCTCTAAACGCTGACCCTCTGTTACTTTTATTGACACGATCCCAGTGTGATTGGTATAAAATTTTATCAACCGATAATGGCCGTCTTTTTTCTCGATAATCTTACTTTCAACAGACATTGCTGACCTTTTACCTCAGTAACTTTCGTCTCTTCCCTTTATTTTTTTTAAATTAAGCAGTCTTGCAACCACGTCCTTCAGCTCATCCCGCCTCACAACCATGTCAACACCCCCCCTCCCCATTACCATTTCCGAATGCTGATAATTCCTGGGTTTTTTCTGTTTAATAGTCTGCTCGATAACGTGAACTCCGGCAAACCCTATCTGGGCGTTGGGTTCAGCGATTGTAAAATCGCCCAAACTCGCGTAGCTGGCAAGAACGCCGGCCATTGTCGGGTCGGTGTTTATCGAAATGTAATATCCGCCGGCCTGTTTGTAACGCGCTATCGCTATGCTTGTTTTCACCATCTGCATAAGAGCGAGTATTCCTTCCTCTATCCGCGCCCCGCCGGACTGGTGCACGGCGACAAGCGGTTTCTTCTCGCGCATTGCACGTTTTACGGCACGCAGGAATTTTTCCCCTTCCGCGCAGCCCAGTGTACCCGCCCTGAAGCGCACATCGGTGAATACAGCCACCACCGGCCGTCCCTTTATCAACGCGTATCCTGTTATCATGGCGCATTTTCTCTTTACTGTTTTTTTAGCTTTCAGTAATTTTTCATTGTACCCGTCAAAACCAAGCGGGTTGACGGATTCTATACCTTCGTTGAACTCGCGGAAACTGCCCGGGTCGGTAAGCAGTTCGATGTAGCTGTCAATGATAAGCCGGAAATGGTAGCCGCAGTGAGGGCAGGTGCCGTTGTATTCCTCAAAAAGAGTAGGGATCCAGATATCCTGACACCCGTGAATACCCGTATTCGGGCACTCGACCCACCTGTCCTCATAGGAAAGGACCGTGGGCTGTACCTCCGCTTTCAGCAGGGAAACCTCCTCTTTCTCCCTGATCTTCAGGTTTATAACAAATTCAACACTTTTGCGCAGGGGGGTAAATACAGTGTGCACCCACTTAATCCGGTACAGCTCTCCCATAAAGTGCCTGATCTTGTCTGAAATACTTGTGTGATACACCCCGATCTTTTTGTATTTTCGGTACCGTTTTCTCAGCAATGCCGGGACCTGGTACTTTTTCAATTTCCATGAATCTCTTATTTTCGAATCTGGAATAAAAAACGGTGAAATATTTTTCTTGACCGTGTGGAGCCCTTCTATCACGGCTTCCCGTACATCAAGGTAAAAATCTTTATCATTTTTACGCGCTCCTATCGCAGGTTCCTTCACGATCCTGTCCACGACACCGAGTTTCCTGGCATTGTCCGCGGTGATCCTGAGGTTTTTCGCGGCCCGGTCAAGGTCTGCTTCTGAAATATGGCGCTTGTCCCTTGCGATGATCGCAGCCCCTCCGCTTATTGAGATCACAGAGTAGTAAGCCTTGTCCAGCATGATCCTGTAATCACACACATCGATCGCAAGCGCGCCGCCCGAACCTCCCTCCCCTATGACCACAGAAACATGGGGCACTTTCAGAAGATACTGGACCTCGAGATTTTTCGCGATCCTCTGCGCGGGTAAATACTCTTCAAGAGGCCATGAGCCCGGGGTGTCGATAAAAGTTACTACAGGGATACCGAACTTTTCGGCAAGCTTCATGGCCCTTATTGCCTTCAAATTCCCCTGCGGGAGAGCACTGCCCCCTCTCCTGAAGTCCTCGTTGAACCCGCCTTTTTCGTGCCCGATCACCATGATATTATTGCTGTCCAGCCTGGCAAACCCGCACACAACGGCGGGGTCCGCGCTGTTAGCGTTAAAACCTTTGATCTCCTCAAAATCCTCGAACACCTCGCGAGCGTAATCAAGGGTTTTCGGCCTCTGGTCGCTTCTTGAGATCGAATCTATCTTTCTTGGCGAAAGGTTTAAAAAATAACTCTTTCTAACACCGGCAAAGAGATCGTCGATGCTGTTCAATTTATTGCCTGCAATAGTACTGTTGTCGTTCCTTGCCAAGTTTTCGGCTTCCTGCAGTTTGAATGATATCCGGGATATTTCTGCGGACGGGATCCCTATATCGATATCTTTCAGGTATGAGACTATATCCTTCCCTTCCTCGATCTTCCTCAAGATAATTTTTTTATCTAAATCCATTTTCTGCCTTATTTTTTTTTAATAGGGTATATATTGTATATTTATAAGCAAAAAGTTTTCTGTGAAAATTCGCAATTCACGGTTATTTCTATTACATTGTATCAGAATCCTTGATGAAGTCATAAAATTTATAGAGTTGATAAATGCAAGTCAATAACAAAAGCCTTTTTTTTATTCTCGGCATAATCGTTGTTTTACTTTTTGTTTTTGGGTGCACCACCGAGCCGAAGTCCTCGATCTCGGGGAAAATAACAATCTATCCGAATTCATCATCATCAATGTCCGGAAAAATAACAATCTATGCTGATGGACCCCAGAGCGCCAAAAGTACAAGCCAATCCAGCGTTTCCATAAAAACTGTTCCGGACAAAAAAAGTGAAGTCCATCCAGTACCAGAGTTTGTCCCTGACGAGATCATCGTAAAGTACAAACCGGGCGTCGATTCTCTAAACACTGCTGAAAGCACTTCCGGCAGCGGTTATATAACCGCTGCCGGAAGTGCTTTCAGCAGTGTTTAGAG
>DRHN01000465.1 GCA_011049595.1 Spirochaetota bacterium
ATTGAAAGAAGCCGGCGAGAAGGCCAAGATGGAGCTTTCAACCACCGCTTCCACCGAGATCAATTTGCCTTTCATAACAGCGGACTCTTCAGGCCCTAAACATCTCAATCTCATGCTCACAAGAGCAAAGTTTGAACAGCTTGTGGAAGACCTTGTTGAATCAACCGTTAAGCCGTGTGAAATAGCGTTAAAAGACGCGGGCATGAAACCCGAAGAAATCAATGAAGTAATCCTGGTTGGCGGTTCAACACGTATACCAGCGGTGATAGATCTTGTTAAACGCGTGTTCAAAAAGGAGCCGAATAAGGGGATAAATCCAGATGAAGCGGTTGCCCTGGGTGCGGCGATACAGGGCGGAATTCTTGCCGGTGAAGTGAAAGATGTGCTCCTTCTTGATGTCACACCGCTGTCGCTGGGTATCGAAACACTGGGCGGAGTTTTGACAAAACTTATTGAAAAGAACACGACGATACCCACAAGGAAAAGCCAGATATTTTCCACGGCAGCTGATAACCAGACCGCTGTCAGTATCCATGTTATGCAGGGCGAAAGAGAGATGGCAAACATGAACAGGACCCTCGGCCGGTTTGATCTTGTCGGAATTCCTACTGCTCCCAGGGGCATCCCACAGATCGAGGTAACTTTTGATATAGACGCGAACGGGATAGTGCATGTATCCGCGAAAGATCTGGCCACAAGCAAAGAGCAGAAGATAAGAATAGAATCCTCCAGCGGCCTGACCGAGGAGGAGATTCAGAAAATGGTGAAAGATGGTGAGTTGCACGCTGAAGAGGATAAAAAAACAAGGGAAAAGGCGGAGGCAGTGAACCAGGCGGACAGTCTTATATACCAGGGCGAGAAAATGCTGAAAGAGTACGGGGACAAGATCTCACCTGAAGATAAAGCCGCCATTGAAAGGGAAATAGAGAATACCAGAAAGGCGATGGGAGAGGGTGATCCCGGGCAGATCAAGCAGGCCACAGAAGCATTGACCCAGGCTTCCTATAAAATATCGGAATCAATGTACAAAGAAGCTGCGTCTCAGGCTCAATCAGGACCCGGGCAGGACTCGGGAGGATCCGGTGACACTGAAAGCAAGGCATCTCAGGCCCCTAAAGAAGATGGCGAAAAAGAGGGAGAAGATGTTGTTGATGCAGAGTATGAAGTGGTAGATGATGACAACAAAACAAATAACTAGATCAATTAAATGTATGAATAATTTTTAAGGCAATACGCGAAACCCTATAAGGCAGCTTATAGGGTTTTTTATTCGTGGTTTTGCGGCGAGGCCAATAATGGCGGCAAAAAGAGATTGTTATGATGTGCTCGGAGTGAGCAAAAACGCTTCAAAAGACGAAATAAAGAAATCTTACCGGAAACTCGCTATCAAATACCACCCCGATAAAAATCCAGGTGACCAAAGTTCGGAAGAAAAATTCAAAGAGGCCACGGAAGCCTACGAGATCCTGGGCGATGACCAGAGGAGGCGGCTTTATGACCAGTTTGGTCATGAGGGTGTTTCAGCTCAGGGCGGCGGGGGGTTTCAAGGTTTCAGGAGCACGGCTGACTTTGAGGACCTTTTCGGAGGGTTTTCGGATCTGTTTGGGTCTGACATCTTTGAATCATTTTTTGGAGGCTTTGGAGATATTTTCGGAAGAACAGGTAGAAGTACCAGGACCAGAGAAAGGGTAACAAGGGGTTCGGATATCAGGTACGACGTCAACCTTTCTCTCGAGGAAGTGGCCTTTGGCAAAAAGATCGAAGTCCAATTGGTCAGGGAGGAACATTGCTCCAAGTGTACAGGTACAGGCGCCAGGGACGGCAGCGGCCTGAATACATGTCCCTCGTGCGGAGGAACCGGCCAGGTGAGCCGAACACAGGGTTTTTTCACTATCGCGACCACATGTTCCCGCTGCAGGGGAACGGGCAAGGTCATAAAAGATTACTGCCCTATCTGCAAAGGAAGCGGCCTTATTAATAAAAAAAGAAGAATCGTTTTAGATATCGAACCGGGGTTCGAGAATGGAACAGTTCTTCGGTTACAGGGTGAGGGAAATGCGGGCCCGAACTCAGGCCCGCGGGGAGACCTTATTATAGTTGTACATGAAAAACCGCATCCAAATTTTCTCAGAAAAGGGAATGACGCTGTTTGCCAGATCTCGATAAGTGTGTATCAGGCTATTCTCGGCGTGAATATAAAGGTCCCCACTCTTGATGGTAAAACCGTGAGAATAACCATCCCACCGGGCACCCAAAGCGGCAGAGTTTTCAGGTTGAGAAAGGAGGGGATCCCTTATTTAAAGAGAAGGGGAAGGGGTGACCAGCTTGTAAAAATAATCGTCAAAATACCTGAAAATATTTCAGCGCATGAAAAAAAGGTTATAGAGGAGCTTACCTTAAAAAGTAACGATACAGACTCTCCACAACTTTTACATGTAAGGGATTTTGAAAATTAGTGAATTTCGCTCCTAAAACCAGTTAAAAACTGATATTGACTATTTCTTTAAAATTAGGATGTTCGGGAAAAGAGGGGCATGCAAGTAAAAAATAACGGCGTTAAAAAATTACAAAATAATAAAAAAGTCAAACTGGGTATCATCGGAGTCGGACGGATGGGAAATTATCACGCCAATGTTTTGTCGATTCTGAACAATGATGTTGATTTTATTGGGATTCACGATATAGACAGTTCGCGCGCCGCATATATTGCCGAAAAATATAATACCCGAGTATATGAAAAACTTGATCATCTGCTGGAGGAGGCGCAGGGTGTATGCATTGCCGTGCCGACCAAACTTCACTATGTGATCACAAAAAAAGCGCTTCTATCAGGGACACACACTCTTGTTGAAAAACCTATCTCCCACACAATCAGTGAAGCCTCTGAGCTTGTAAAAATCGCAGATGAAAATAAGCTGGTTTTTCAGGTTGGGCACGTGGAGAGGTTCAAAGGGGCTGTGGTAGAGCTTCGAAAGATAGTAGAGAGTCCCTATCTTGTGGAAGCCCGGCGGCTCAGCCCGTGGGAAGAGCGGGAATGGGATACCGGTGTAGTTCTTGACTTGATGATCCATGATATTGATATTGTACTGAGTCTGATAGGAAATGGAGTAAAGCATATTGATGCCATCGGGAAAATCGGGCGCAGCGGCTACGAGGACATTGCCACCGCGATTCTACAGTTCGAAAATGGAACAATTGCCAATATTACCTCAAGCAGGTTGAGTGAAACCAGGATCCGGGCAATGGCGATCTCACAGCCCAAGGCGTTTATATACTTAAATTTTGAATCTCAGGATATCCATATTTATCGAGGTTCTTCTACCAGTTTCTTTGTATCCTCAAAGGAAATAACCTACAAGCAGGAGTCATTTGTAGAACGTGTGCTGGTTCAAAAAGAAAATGCTTTAAAAGAGGAGCTGCAGCATTTTGCCCATTGTATTCTCGGGGTAACCGAACCAATAGTACGTGGCGAAGATGACATAAAAACCCTTTCCATAGCTCTCGAAATTATTGAAAAAATATATGAAAAATTGAATGTCGAGCTACCGCATTTTACCAGGGACAGGAATAAATAAGATCATATTTGTCTGTTTCGATCCACACATTCCTGATGACCAATCCGGATTATCCTGCTAATTTGCCAGACAAATTTTGGAAAAATATTTCACTTTTTTTTGCAAAAGAGGGTGTCAATCGATTATACTTTA
>DRHN01000466.1 GCA_011049595.1 Spirochaetota bacterium
CTCATAATTCAGCCCGGTCGCAGATGGCTGAAGGGCTTGTGAACCATTTTTTTAAAGAGCATTATGAAGTTTTTAGCGCGGGAATCCTGCCCATTTTTTCCGGGTGATAATATAATATACAGAAGTTTTAAAAACCCTGCTGCTGTTCAGGGAAGCGAAGAGGAGAAACTTGACGCTTTTCGTAGTGTGCGTGATGAAATCTGTGCCTGGTTAAAAGAAACATTCCTTGAATAGGATAGGACATCGCAAATTTTCTTTGTCACCAAACTGTTTGTTCAAATATATGCTTTTACAGCTTTCTTAGGGCAGGCATCCACACATTTCATACAGCTCGTGCAAACAGAATAGTCAATAGAGATCCTGGTCTTTTTTTCCATGAAACCCGTCAACCGTTGAGATAAGCAGAAAATCCCGGAGGTTGTATTTTTCCGCTATCTCGTTAGAATAACTTTCTGCCTTCAGGTACCATTTACCGCCGACCCCGTGCTTTACACAGTAATCACACATAGTTCTACTCCGTGCCCCCCGGAACTGTTATTATTAAGGGGAATCTGCGTTTAAGAAGAATAATCAGCTTAAATATATTATGTCAAGAAAATTGTTATAATTCTTTTTCTCAAATGATTTGTAAATAGAGGTTCTTTTCAGCTATCAATAAACTTATATCGAGGCGGAAACTCAATGAAAAAGACAATCATTTCAGGGATGTTTTTACTCTTGTGTATGGTGGTCTTTTTTGTTGGATGCACAACCCGAAAACCCGCTGTAAGTATAATTCCGGGAGGGTTTAAGACTTTTTCCTTGTACGGGTTTTCTTTTAAATATCCAGCCGATTTTAGTATGGTCCGGATGGGAAGGCCTGGGAAAGAAGCCGACGACCGATCGGGTGTTGTCATAGTCAGCAGGGAATATCCGGACGATAAGTTATGGGCTTACCAGGTGACCTGGTTTGAAACCACTTCCACCTATAATGAAAAAATGCTGGAAGGCAATATAGAAGAAGCATTGGCCGGACTGGAAAGCACTGAAGGAATATTTAGTGTCGAAAGAGGTGAGATCGTAAATCCGGAAAAATCGGAAGATCCGATGCTTTACCGTCATTACAGCTCCGCTTCGACTGAAGGGGAAAAGGTTTTCGGAATTGTGAGCAGTTTTTATTGTCCGAAAAACAGTAAAGTATTTGCTGTCATGACCATGCGCAGCAGGGCGGTTTCGGATGAGGAGGTTTTACAGGATTTTCTGGGTTTTATGGACTCCTTTAGCTGCTACTGACATTGTTGATGGTCTCAAAAATAATTTTTGATAGAGTTTCCATCCTGAATGGTTTTTGAATAAACCCGGAAGCACCTTCTTTCAGGGCTTTATTGGTTTCGCCGTCCCGGCTGTAACCGCTGGTTAGAAGAACTCTTATGTCAGGGTTGATCTTTTTGAGATTTTCAAAGGTTTCCATGCCTCCGAAACCGGGCATAACGATATCAAGAATCACCAGATCGATCTCCTGTTTATTCTTTTTGTATTTAGCAACTGCTTCGAAGCCGTCACAGGCAAGAATTACCTTATAGCCAAAACTTTCAAGCATTGTGGAGGTTAGAGCCCTCACCTGCTCTTCATCATCAACAACAAGGATACGCGCGTCACCTCTAATAATTTCAGATTTTACGTGACCTTTCTCAATATTATTTAACGTGACCGGAAAATAAAGAGTAAAAGTCGTCCCTTTATCCTGCTCGCTGGAAACATATATATACCCTCTGTAATTTTTTACGATCCCGTATACAGTGGCAAGGCCCAGACCTGTCCCCTTGTCTTCACTCTTGGTCGTAAAAAAAGGTTCAAATATGTTTGGGAGCATATCTTCCGGCATTCCTACACCGGTGTCTTTTATCGTGGTCCTGACATACTGACCCGGGATAAATTCAGGGTGCTTGTTTTTAAATTTTTTACCAACAGAAATATTTTCTGTTTTAAAAAGCAATTCACCGCCCTCAGGCATTGCGTCTCTGGCATTTATTATCAGGTTCGTAAGCACCTGCTCAAACTGATGTATATCACCGCTGACTGAGTTTATCTTTTCTTCCAGCTCATATTTTATAGTAATATTATTTTTAAATATCTTCTCCGACAAATTAGCCGCATCCATTATTACCCTGTTTATATTAAGGGGGATGGGATTGTATTTTCCCTTACGAGCAAACCCCAAAAGCTGTTTAGTTAACCCCGCTGCCCTCTCGGCCCCTTTTAAAATGATATCAACAGCCTCACCCTCGGTGGTGGTCTTGTCGGGGAATTTCAGCTGTAAAATTTCCGAAAAACCCATAATTCCCACAAGAATGTTATTGAAATCGTGTGCGATCCCGCCTGCAAGGCGCCCAATGGACTCCATTTTTTGCGCCTGTAAAAGCTGCTCTCCAAGATCCATTTTTTCTTTTTCAATTTTTTTCTGCTCCGTTATGTCGTAGGCGTAGTGCAGGTAAAGATCCTTTTCAATGGGTATCCAGTACGCGTCCCACACGATCTCATCCGCCTCGACTATCAAATGCTGCAGCTCCATCGTTTCAAGCGCCCTGGGGGCAAGGCACCAGGGGCAGATATTTTTCCTCTGGCCCCATGTAGCGTGGCATTTTCCCCCCGGGACAACACCTGCTGCTATACCTGCTTTATTTGATGCAACGATCTCACGGTCAGACCGCAGCAGCAAAGCCACGCAGGAGAAGGCATCGATGAGGGACTGGTTTAAATTGGTTTTTCTTTGTATCTCATCTGCGGCCATGTTTCTCTGGATAGCTATCGCGTAAAGCTCTCCAAGTCTTTCGATCGTTTCAATGTCTGCTTCGGTGTAATCCCTGTCAGAGTCGGCAAGAGTAACACGTCCGACAAGCTCTTCACCGATCATTACCGGAACATTCATATAGCGGTTTACAGGTGTGTGCAATTCAGCTGTCAAGTATGATTTTTCCTTTTCGTCCGGTTTATTTTTATAAAAGCTTTTATCTGTGTATAAGGCCTTATTAACAATATCTTTTTTTGAGGGATCGATAATTGAAACCTTACCATTGGAGCTTCCTGTTAATTCCTTTGAATATTTTAAAACCAGGCTGCTGATGTCTTCTATTTTATCTGAACCGGCCAGAACTTTGTTTGCCACGTCCGCCATTACTGTGTTGACCCTTGACTCCCATTTTAACTTTTCCACAGTATATTTTTGATCGGTAATGTCTGTAATGACCGCAAAACTCCCTTCTATTGTTCCTTTACTGTCCAATATCTGCCTTGGCGAGGTGATCGTGTGAACATCTTTTCCGTATTTTCCCTTTATAGTGAGCTCATAGGGCCCGGCGAGTCCTTTTCTGCGTTTTGAAAGCTGCTCTTCCAGTATAAGCTGGTTTTTATTATCTAAAAGATCGGAAGCCGGTCGTTCGAGAAGTTCGTTTTTCGAGTACCCGAGCATCTCACAAAACCTGTCGTTGACATAAATTATTACACCGTTAGTGTCCAGTACGCTCAAACCTTCACTCATCGTCTCCACTATATTGCGGTAATCTTTTTCACTTAGCGGGATATGTTCCTTTGCAGCTTTGCGGTCGATGTTTGTTGATCTATGTATAAATTGCAATTTATTGTTGGATTTTACTTCTTTCAAAACCAAATTTTTTTGTTTTTTATTCGATTTCATTACAGCTTTTCTCTAAAACTTTTTTCCTGGTAAAGTCCGCTTTTACAATTTTTTCATTGCCGTGGTGAGAATGTACAATGTCAACTTCTTCACTGACTGCCCGTTTTGTGTAATGCAGCAGTTTTTCAACAGCATCTTCCACTGAATTACCCTGCAGAACAACGGTGGGCCCCGGAAAATCGGCAGGATCGAGCAGATGATCATTTTTATCGAAGAGTCTTTTCAGCATATGGCACTCCCGCTCATTGCGGGCTACAATTATCTTGTCGCCGTTTTCGATGCGGAAATGCCTGCCTATTTTGAGAAGCGGAATATCCTTCATCGAGGGGCGCTCTGTGTATTTAAGATAATCGCGTAATCTGTCTGCGAAATATTTGTCGGTAAGAAGACAACCGCCGGCAGGACAAGGGTAGTCTTTTATACCTTTTTCCGCAGCAAGGGACATCTGTGTTTTTCTGGACCTGCCCATAATTGCCAGCAGTTTATTCCTGTCGACAAACCCTTTTTCCTCCGGGGTTGTCGGTTCGAAATGCCGGGCGGAAAGAGGGCGCAGGATGTATCCTTTAAATCCGGACTCGCGGTCAATAATGTTAATCGAGCGCCGGTGCTGGGACATAGGGCGCTGGCCCAGCACTTCTCCTGTAAATAAAAAAGATGCGCCGATCTCCCGCATGTACATACCGGCTTTTTTAATTTTTAGTATCCTGCAGTCCAGGCAGGGGTTCATTTCGGAACCATACCCGTGTTTGGGGTCCCGTACTATTTCAAGGTATTCGTCCTTCAAAGCAACCCTTTTTAGCGGTATGTCACCGAGGTTTTTTACTGCGGAGATAACAGATGCGCAACCGGCATTTTTCGGTGTGCAAGTACAGAAAGGCGATGAAAAATTAATTGCGTATACATCTATCCCCTGTTCAATCAATAGCCTGGCCGCCAGTGTGCTGTCCAGCCCTCCCGATAAAAGCCCTACGGCTTTAATTTTTTGTTTTTTTACAGATGAAGGCATCACAGAATCCGCATATTTATTCTTTTTAAATGTGTTGTTGGCTTAGAGAAGTTATTATATTGAAATGTGATTGTCAACACAAAGACAGTATTGCGGCGCCGGGGATTAATGAAAAAATTGTAATTTTGGCGCTGATCGAGTGCATACTTAAGATTAGTCGCGGTGAAACGGCTCAATGGTAGTGATTATGAAAATATAATTAGGAAAATAGAGTAATTAAATTGCGGACCGGCGCGATCTATAGGGGAAGCGAAATGAAAATAATCGACCTTAGAAGGGACACTATCACACTCCCTTCAATTAAAATGTGTGAAGATGCGTTTAAAGCAGTGCTGGGTGATTCGGTTTATGATGAGGATCCCCGGCAGTGTGAGCTCGAGAAAAGGGCTGCCACGATTACTGCAAAAGAAAAGGGGATCTTTGTACCAAGCGGTACAATGGGGAACCTTATTGCGTTGTTGACCCATACTCAAAAAGGTGAGGAAATTATTGTTGAGGAGAACGCTCATATTAGAACGTCCGAAACCGGAGGGGCTGCCTGCGTGGGCGGGTTGATGATCAAAACAGTGGCCGGTAAGGACGGCGCCCCTGATCCGGCCGGAGTTGAGAGGGCGATACGGGATGATAACATCCATTATCCCGGGACTTCACTCATTTGTCTGGAGACAACACATTACAGATACGGAGGTATTGTTCCTCCTTTGAGCAAGTTCGGCGATATAAGCAGGATCTCAAAAAGACGGGGTGTTCCGGTACATCTTGACGGCGCCCGTCTTTTTAATGCGTCGGTGTATCTCGGGGTCCAGCCCGGGGAAATAGCCGGGTTTGCGGATTCGGTCATGATTTCCCTGTCAAAGGGCCTCGGGGCCCCTGTGGGTTCGGTGCTTTGCGGTTCCGGGGAGTTTATTGAAAAGGCAAAACGCTACCGGAAGATGCTCGGCGGAGGTATGAGGCAGACAGGATGGCTCTGCGCGGCTGGTCTCGAGGCCCTCTCGGATGATAATATTTCCAGGCTGAAAGAGGACCACCAAAACGCACGACTTCTGGCAGAGGGGCTCGCATCGCTCCCCGGCATTGAAATAGATCTGAATATGGTCCACACTAATTTTGTGAAAACATTTTTTGAAGACCCGGGCCGTGACGCCCAGGCATTTGCCGGGCTTCTTTCTTCAAAAGGGATCCGTGCAACGGCAGCCGGGAGGAATGAATTGCGTTTTGTAACCTCAAAAGAGGTTTCCCGGGATGATATTTTATCTACGATCGAAGTTATTAAGGGTATATACCCGTGATTGTGTTAATCAACACGCGGGTTTTTAGATAGTTAAACAACACATTTTTGTTTGATCAATTCCGCGTTCTGTTTTGGCTTTATAAATACATCTTCAAGAGCGTTGAGGGTTTCATCAAGATGCTCCCTCGTATGTTTGGACGTAAGGCTTATCCGTATCCTCGATTGATTTTTCTGTACAGCCGGATATAGCACCGGGTTTACATAGATACCTCTTTCATGAAGTTCGCTGCATGCTTCTTTGACTAATAGATCATCCCCTATAATAATAGGAAATATCGCGGTTTCAGAGTTCCCAATATTGAAGCCTAGGTCCAGTAAATTTCCTTTGAAATATCGGATGTTAGTCCACAGTCTGCTCCTCAACTCAGGCTCGTTCTCAATTACATCGAGCCCGGCTATCAATGAGCCGGCTACCTGGGGTGTCATGGCAGTTGAAAACATGTAAGTTTTTGAAAAAAAACGTATATATTCGGCCAGCTCTTCGGAAGCGGCAATGAAACCTCCTACGGTTCCCAGGGCCTTGCTGAATGTTCCCGCGACTATGTCTACCTTGCCTTCAATGTGGAAGTGCTCGGGGGTTCCCCTGCCGTTGCTTCCTATGACACCTGATGCGTGAGCTTCATCAACCATCACATATGCCCCGTATGCTTTTGCGAGCTCGACGATCCTGTCCAACGGAGCAATATCCCCGTCCATTGAATATACGCCATCAACAGCAATTAATTTTGTCCGGAATTTGGATGAATAACGTTTCAAGACCTTCTCTAAGTAGTCAAGGTCATTGTGCTTGAATAGCTTTATATTGGTATTCTTACATCCTTCAACAATACTTGCATGGTCCAGTATATCGAGTATCGCGACATCGTTCTGATTCAGCATTGACATCAATGTACCGCAGTTTGAGCCAAAACCGGATGTAAATATAACTGCATCTTTGCAGCCCTTGAACCGGGCTATCTTTTCCTCCAGTTCAATATGGATATCAAGTGTCCCCCCGAGCAGAGGAACACTGCCCGCGCCTGTACCATATTTTTCCAGAGCTACCATCCCGGCAGCTATCGTTTTTGGGTGCCTGGTCAGATTCAGATAATCGTTTGAAGCCAGATATATCATTTCTTTTTCACGCCCGGTGTACCTGTCGATTATGGTCATAACCGGAGCAGCGCCGGTAGCCGACACCCTGCGGTAATTGTAATGCTTTCTTTTTTTTGTTTCCTTCACATATTCAGCGAAATCCCCGGCCCTTTCATAAATATCATTCCCGGGGATATCAAAAAAATCTGCAAGTGACAGTTCGGTGTAATCTTTCAAAAGCTTTTCCTTGTTCAAATTAATTTGTGATTCCGGCTTCAAAAATCAGGACTCTTTAATTTTTTCGCATACATTAATTCTAATATATTTTGCAATAAAAAACCACTGGATTTATTGTTTTTAGTCATATAAGAAAAATAATTTATATCTTTCTGGTAATGTTACAAACGATCGGTTCGTTTAATAGGAAATATAAAGTTTTGATCAAAATATGTATCAATAACCATGAACTAATTAGTCGCGGTGAAACGGCTCAATTTATCGGTAAATGTTTGCTGCGTTTAAAAAGATAAATAATATCATACGATACCGGAGGGGTTTTCAGAGGACCATAACCCTTTTGGCCGGTAATATCGCCAAAACCCAAGTCATACATGACATAGTGGTTACTGGAGCCAAGGGGAGACCCCTAATATTTATTTGTTTTTTTGAATATTTTGATGAAATGCATTTGACAAGTTGCGCAATCCCTTGTAAGATATTTCGACAGTCTAAACCATAAGAGGGTAAAAATTAATTATTGTAACTAATTGTATTATTCAAATTATAACCTATCACTATTGATAAAGTTTAATAAAAAATAGAAGGTGGGCTTTAATATATAAAAAAGAAAGAATATCATGAATTTACATTTTAATATCAATTATTGAATAGGGAGAATAAATTATGGCTAAAGAACAAAAATATCCAAATCTTTTTAAACCATTACGTATAGGTAGTATAGTAGCTAAAAACAGAATTAACTTTGAGCCGACTGCTATTAGTTGTTCGAATGCAGATGGCTCTGTCAGTGAACTGGATATAGCGGTGTATTCAGAGGTAGCTAAAGGCGGCTACAGTATGATCAATATTGGTGGATGTACTCCGGATTCCAAGACTGGCCGTGTAACCGTAACAGGTGTAATTATTGATGAAGATAATATGATCCCCGGGTTAGCCAGGTTAGTAAACAGTATTCATAAATATGGTGCTCTTGCCATACCCCAGATACAGCATCCCGGCAGGCAGTGTCCTATGCCCAAAGACAGCATAATGTCAACCAATGACATGGTGGTCAAACTTCCGTGGTCGGCGGGGCATGAGATCGTTTTTGCGAATGCGGAAGAAAAAGGTAAAGAGATCAGGGCCATGAGTACAGCAGAAATCCTGGACCAGGTTGAATTGTGGTCCCTTGCAGCATGGAGATGCCAGGCAGCGGGAGCTGATGCAGTATGCCTGCACGCAGCACACGGTTACCTCATGTCAGCTTTCTTGAGCCCGTACCTCAACCGCCGTATAGACCGTTTCGGTGGTAGTTTTGAAAACCGCATGCTTTTCACATTATCCATTATTAAAGAGATCCATAACAAG